>CAZBET010000009.1:0-11134 GCA_964490995.1 uncultured Dehalococcoidia bacterium | reverse complement strand
CCACCCGCAGCCACCGGCAGGGGACAGAGCCCCTGCCCTATGATTGGCCAAACGTGGCTTCGCCCGTCGCAGAACGCCGTGCACCACACTCGTCATCCGCCCGTCGCAGCTCCCCTGACCTTCCTGACCGCAGCGCAGACCTGCTCGATCTCTTCCTTCTTCAGTCCCGACCCGGAAGGCAGATACAATCCCCTTCTCGATATGTCCTCAGCCACCGGATAGCTTTCGCCTCGGAAGAGCCCCAGCTTCGCAAACGCCGGCTGTTGGTGCATAGGGATGAAGAACGCCCTCGTGTCCACGCCATTCTCCTTCAGTTTCGCGGCAAGCTCGTCCCGGCTCATCCCGAACTCATCCTCGATAACAATCGAGTACATCCAGTAGACGTTCTTCGCCCAGGGCTTCTCCGGCGGCAGTCTGACGCCTTTGACATCTTTCAATAGACTATTGTAGGTTGACGCGTTGCTTCTCCTTCGTTCCACGAACTCGTCGATTCTTTCGAGCTGCGCGAGCCCGATCGCAGCCTGGATATTCGTCATCCTGTAGTTGAACCCGATGTCGGTATGGAGGAACCTCTTCTCGCGGGAATACGCCTGGTCTTTCAGCCTCCTTGCCCTGTCGGCGACGTCTTCCCGGTTCGTTACAGCCATCCCACCCTCACCGGTGGTTATCATTTTGTTGGCGTAGAAGGAAAAGCACCCCACATCGCCAATCCCCCCGGCCCTCTTCCCCTTGTACTCAGCGCCGTGTGCCTCCGCGGCGTCCTCCACCACGCACAGGTTATGTTGGCGAGCCAACTCCATTATCGGGTCCATGTCGCAGGGGTGCCCATAGATATGTACCGGCAGGATGGCCTTCGTTCTCCTCGTTATCTTCTTCTCGACCCGGCCCACATCGATGTTCCACGTCTCTGGTTCGCAATCGACCAGCACCGGCTTCGCTCCAGTATAAACGATGGCGAACACGGAGGCCGCCATGGTGAAGGCGGGCACAATGACCTCACTCCCTTTCCCGATATCAAGGGACGCCAGAGCCAGGTGCAAAGCCGTGGTTCCGCTGGTAGTGCTCACGCCGTATTTCGTCCCACAGTATTGGGCGAACTTCTGCTCGAACTCCCCGATGTACTTCCCACCGGACGAAATCCAGTTAGACTTGATGCAGTCGATGACGTATTCCAGCTCTCTGCCTGGAAGGAACGGTTCACAAACAGGTATCATTGCCTATCTCCTCTGAAACAGGAGCGTGCCGTAGCTCCACTGGTTGGCCAGCGGGCCCGTCCAGGTCGGCACGAACTTGAACCCGTGGCGCCGGAACTCCTTGAGCCAGTATCCTCGTCCGTGCACGTTCTTCCGAACGGTGTCCCTGCTATCTGTCTTGTACGTAGTCCTGAGATACAGCCCCCCTCCAGGCTGCAGCACGCGCCCTATCTCCTTAACCACGTTGCGGTGGTTGTCCAGACACTCTATTGTCCCGAGGAAGACCACACAGTCGAAGTGCCCCTGAGCGAACGGCAGCGCGTCCCTGTTCAGGTCCGCCCTGTGAAGGTGCGAACGGACGTCTTCCGGGGCGCAAGACAAGGCGTATTCCGATACATCGACTCCCCAGGCCTCGACCCCGGCATCCTGGAGAGCCTTCACCAGAAAGCCCTTGGCGCAGCCGACGTCAAGCACCCTCGTGGCATTGAACTGCATCTTCACGCCCCACGCCACTAGCTTAAGCAACGGGTACTGCTCTTGAAAACGGTAGCTCTCGTAGAACCAGGGCTCTGTTCTCCCGCCGTCAAAGAAATCCTTGCCGAAGACATCGCTTTCGCCCATGCCCTACTCCCTCGCCCTCGCGATCACAGTGAAGTTCCACTCCTTCTCGTCCACCGCCTCGCCCAGGCGCATGAAGGGGCAGAACTCGAGCAGCTCGAATCCGGCGTCGTCGAGGTAGTGCGCCATTTCCTGCGGGAAGAAGTACCTTACGACATGGGTCTCCTCGAATTCGTCGATGACAGCCTTGCCCTGTGTCACGAGAACGTGGTAGTGGCTACGGCAAACATGATGAAGGGCGTCGAGTTCCGGCTGCACCGTCCTGATGAGCCTCTTCCCTTCCCCTTCCACCACCTTCACCCTGGTTTCGGGCAGAATCCTCATGACCGCAAGGCCATTCCAGGCGTCAAACACGAACAGGCCGTCTTTCGACAGCGCGTTCCTGAAGTTATGCATGACCGTGGCGACTTCGCGATTGCCAACGAAGTAATCCATCACCGCGAACATGGAAATCGCAGCGTCAAACCGCTCTTCCAGACGCAACGAACGCAGGTCCGCCAGTTGGAAGGCCGCCCTGAGCCCTGCCTTCTTCGCTTTCTCCGCCGCCTCGCCGATCATGACCTTGGAGGCGTCCACACCGAAGACCTCATAGCCTCTCTTTGCCAGACACAGAGCGTGCCCACCTGTGCCACAGCCGCCTTCAAACACCCTCTTGACGGGGACAACTGAGTACTTCCTGAAGATGTGCTCCAGGAAATCGCACTCGCCCTCATAGTCCTTGTCTGCATACATAAGGTCATAGTACTCGCCATATCTGTCGAAGACTCTGGACAATTCAGCTACCTCTCATCTCTTGCCGGGGATCTGCCGTGGTGTTGCGAAGAGGACGAAATCTGCGCATACGGTGGCCGGGCACGCTTTCAATACGAGGACTGCCCTACACCCGTACCTCTTTCCCGAGGCGGGCTGATTCGTACACGGCGTGCGCCATTTGAACAGCCCTGAGCCCGTCGAATCCGCTGGGGAGCGGCTGACGGCCGGCAGCGATGCAGTTCATGTAGTCATCAAACTCCAGTATGTAGGACTTCGGCGGCTCCTTAGAATAGTCAAACACCACGCTCTCACCTTGTTTCCTGCACAACGTCGTGATGCAGTCTTGCCCCCTGTTGTCGATGCGTATCAAGCCCTGCGTCCCGTACACCTCCAGGTACATGTAGCCCGCCCACTCGGTCCACGATGACTGGAGAAACGCTGTCCTGCCACCCGTGAACTTGAACAACGCCATGGCGTTGTCCTCGAGAGGGGCAATCGGCCACACGGCGGTGGAGGCAAAGCCAACGCAGGATTCGACTTCGCCCAGGAACCAGCGATAGATGTCGAGAAGGTGGCAGCCGTTGTCCAGAAGCGTCCCCCCGCCTACGACCTCGTGATCGGAATACCATGTTCCTATCTGCCATCCAGAGTGGCCAATCCAACCCCTGGCGAAGAGGGCATCCCCGATCTCGCCCACATCCAGAAGCTCTTTGGCTTTGAGAACGCTGGGGAAGAATCTGAGATTCGACCCGGTCTTCAGAAAGCGCCCTGACCTCTCAGCGGCTTCCACCATTTCGCGGGCCTCGACGGGGTTTCTGGCCAGAGGCTTCTCGCAGAAAACGTGCTTGCCCGCTTCGAGCGCGGCAATGACGATGTCGCGGTGGAACTTGTTGGGTACAGAGACCACAACGCAATCAACGTCGGGCCGGCTCACTGCACTCTCCCAACCGGTGCAGTACTCACAGCCCACCTGCTCACCGGCCTTCTTGGCTATTTCGTGACTGCTATCCTCGATGCAACGAAGCTCAGCCTGACTGCAGTTTCGGATGAGGCCTATGCGCCTCATGCCCATCCTGCCACACCCGATCACAGCAAAGCCACGCTTGGCGCTCATCTTGTTGAATCCTCACTTTCGGGGAAGCGACCCGTGTTCCTCCTTCGGTTGGGGCGCATCTCGTGGATCGCGAAGTCTCGGGGTTTTCGCAGCTAATGAAGCGGGAGAGCCCGTGTTCTCATCACTGGGCGCAGGTGGATTGTGGTTCGCTGAGACGGCGGGGAGCGGCGTCTGCCGCCGCAGAGGAAATCCGACGACAGAGATCCTTCTTGAAGATCACCAGGTCATCCCCAAGCGCGTAGAAGTCGCCAATCCTTCCGGCCTCTTCGTATCCTCTGGAAAGAAAGAACAGCCTGGTGTTCTTGTACTCCGGCTTCGATGACGTTTCGACGATGACCAATCTCCCCGACGCCTCCGTGATCTTGCGTTCAGCGACTCCCCAGAGTGCGCTGCCTACTCCCCGACCTCGCTCCTCCCGGGACACCGCAGTCCAGTACATGTCCCAGGTGCTTTCGGTCAGCGGAGTCGGACCGTAGCAAACATACCCTGCGACCGAACCTCCTATTTCGGCCACCAGCACGTGATAGCCCGACCCGGCAGGGTCCTGCAAGTACCAGTCCAGCAGTTCCTCCGCTACAAGTACCTCGGCTGGCTTGAACTCCGCCGTGTCATGCAATATATGCATTATAGCGGTTTTATCCGCGCCGGTCATCAGCCTGATGTTGAGTGTCATGGCCACAACTTCACAAAGCAAACAGGACTATTCTCCCGATGAAGTCCCTGTAGGTCATGCCAGCGGCACGGGCCTGGCGCGCTGCCCCCATGCCTGGAGATATGTCGGGGTTGGGGTTCACCTCCAGAACATAAAGTTGCCCTTCGTTGTCCAACCTGAAATCCACCCTGGCGCAACCCGAGCACTCCATCAACCTGAAGACAGACATAGCTGCCTCAGCGATTCGCGCTTGCAGCTCAGGCCCGATATCTGCCGGGCAGACAGCTTTGGTGCACTTGTAATAGGTGCTCTGCGAGACCCACTTGGCAGCGAAGGTGAGAATCCTCGGCAGCCCCGGTGGCAGGGAGTAGGTCATTTCGGCAATGGGCAGCACCACAAGCTCCGTCCCCCCGAGGACCGTCACATTGAACTCGCGCCCGTCCACGTATTCTTCTACCAGCGCCGTTCCCCCGAAATGGTCGCAAACCCTGCCAACCAGCACCTCCAGCGAGGCGCGGTCATTCACCACGCTTTCCTCCGTGAGGCCGTGGCTGGCATCCTCGGCACAGGGCTTCACGATGCACGGGAACATAAGGTCAAACATGGCAAGGGATTCGCGACTCAGCAACTGATACCTCGGGGTCCGCACGCCTCCCGCTTCCATGAGCGTCTTCGCTCTCGGCTTGTCCAGGGCCAGCAGCAAAGAGGCAGCCGGACAACCTGTGTGCTTCAAGCCAAGCTCCGAGAAGAACTCGGCCACGGCCGCCTCCGTCTCAGGATGGCCATCGAACCCCTCAAAGAGGTTGAAGACCAGATCCGCTTCGACCTGTCTGATCGTCTCCCTCGCTCGCTCCAGGGGCGGGGTCAAGGGCACGCGATGGACAGGGTATCCCAGTTGCAGCAGGGCTCGGCGCACCGCCGTGACTACAGGGAGGATGCTGTCTACAGCTATCTGCTCCCCCATGGCTTCGTAGCGGCTGGGCTTTGGCTTGTTGTAGACGATCGCTACGCTCGGACGCATAGCCGATACCTCCCCAGTGCAGCATCGACTACTGACAAAATCAGGGCTTCATAGCTCAAGCCCGTTTTCCCGGCCATTATGGGAAGGTCACCGCTGTGGGGATTGAGCCCTGGCAAGGGGTTTATCTCGAGGAAATGGGGCAGTCCCGCCGGGCTTACTCTGAAGTCAATCCTGGCGAGGTCACGGCAGCCGAGAGCTTCAAACGCTTTCAGGCTCGAATCCGCAATCGCCCGGATGACATCAGGGGCAAGCCGAGCAGGACACTCGTAGTCCACCAGGCGCTCCCAATCTCTCTTAACCTCAAGCGTGTAGACGAAATCGCCTTCTATCTTCCTGGGGAGAACACGCATCACGCCCAGAACCCTGGGCGGAGAATTGCCTATGACGCCGACGGTGACCTCGTCGCCGGGGATGAATTCCTCCACAAGCACCGGCTGCCGGTAGTCCCCCAGCAGCCGCGCCACTGCCCGAGCCGCCTCCTCCGGGCCCTCCGCTCTACAGGCGAAACGGACGCCCTTGCTCGAACCTTCCTGAGCCGGTTTGACAAACACGGGGAAAGGAAATTCGTCCCACGTGACAGCCTTCAGTTGCACATCGCTGCCTATGACCCGCCACATCGGCGTGCGCACTCCCGCCATCGCCACCAGCTTCTTGGTCAAAGGCTTGTCGAGGCAGATTGCCAGGCACTGCGGGTCTGAACCCGAATAGGGTATCCCAAGCATTTCCAGGACGGAAGGGACCTGGGCTTCCCTGCTCCGGTAGTTGCCCAGTCCCTCGGCTATGTTGAATACCAGGTCAATCTGCTCATCGACGACGCGAGCGAGGAACTCCCTCCCTCCACCCAGTCTGGTCACCGAGTGCCCTGCGGCTTCAAAGGCACTGGCAAGAGCCTCCACCGTCTGTGGCGAGTCATACTCTTCGAGGGCGTCGTCGGGATGGCCCTGCCCGACGCACACAGCTTCCTTCAGGTCATATGCCAGGCCTATTCTCATCCTTGGCTCCCAACGGCAAGACCTGAAGCATGCTCTGTCTCGCCGCCCAGTTGGCAATGTCGCTGGCGTGCTTGCCGTTTCGCTGGCCGTTCTTTCGCGCCCCTGTCGCCTTCGGATTCCTATAGCGAAAGAGATGCCACTCGTAGTTCCTGACAATCAACTCGTCCTCGGTGTGGGACAGAACGTACTTCGGCTGAAGCGGAATCTTGCCGCCGCCCTGAGGCAAGTCTATGACAAAACTCGGGATGGCCAGGCCTGAGGTGTGGCCTCGCATCCCTTCTATTATCCTGATCCCTGTTTCCACCGGAGTGCGCAGGTGCTCTGTCCCCTGCACCTCGTCGCACTGGAAGAGGTAGTAGGGGCGCACCTTCATCTTGAGCAGTCCGTGACACAGCCTCAACTGCGTTTGCAGGGTGTCGTTTACGCCCCGGAGCAGCACAGACTGGTTGCTCACAGGCACCCCGGCCCGCAGGAGGCGATCGCAAGCCAGAGCGGCCTCCGGCGTTATCTCACGAGGGTGGTTGAACTGCGTATTGAGCCATATCGGCCCGTACTTCGACAACATCGCACATAGTTCGTCGTCTATCCGCTGAGGCAGCACCACCGGGAACCTGCTCCCGATGCGGATGATCTCCACGTGCTCTATCGTTCTCAATCGCGAAATGACAGCTTCCAGACGATGTGTGGCAAGGGTCAAAGGATCACCACCAGAGATGATGACATCCCTGACGCCCTTGTTCTTCCGGATGTAGTCCAGCATGGCATCGACCTCACCCGGTGAGCGAACCCATGTGCCCTTCGACCACTCCCTCTTTCGTGTGCAATGGCGGCACAGCATCGGGCACAAATCGGTCAGCACCATCAAAACGCGGTCCGGGTAGCGGTGCACCAACCCCGGTACCACCGAGTCCCTCTTTTCCTCGAGGGGATCCTCCACGCCCACGCCAGCAAAGGCCAGCTCCTTGAAACAAGGTATGGCCTGTCTTCTGATGGGGTCATCAGGATCGGCTGGGTTCATGAGGGAAAGATAGTAGGGTGTTATGGCAAGGGGGTACTTGGTGGTTACCAGCCTGAGCCGTGCCTGCTCTTTCGGCGAAAGGGGGATGAACTTCGTCAGCCCATCAACCGTGGTGACACGTTTTCGGAAGTGCCATTTCCAGTCGCTCCAGCATTCCCCGGAGACCTGTCCGAAGAACCTGTTCTTGTCTGGAGCGCCGGTGGTACTTGGGGGTTCTTCTTCTATCTCGTTCTTGGTACCGGTTACGCCCGGAGGCTCATCGTCCGCTGACTTGCACGCCTCCATCTGCATAGTTCCCGACGAATCTATCACCTAAGGCTTCCTCCTCGTGATACTATTTGTCAGGCCAGACATGACCTCTCTTTCATGAATGGCATGACATTCATAATTCTGTGTATATCACCAACCCATGACCATGTCAAGAGGTTTTGCCACCGATTTTCAAAAAACTGTCGGCGCGGCTCCCATCCCCATTTGAAGGCGAAACTCCTGACCCAGGCGGGTGGGAGATCGCGCCCAGTCTCATGGAGTCAGGTGCAAACAACCTGCCCAACATGGCTGCTCGAGCAGGCCAGCGAGCCACACACCAACCACCTGCGTCAGAGCGCCTCTCAGCCTCCAGCGTCTCGCCGGGGCCACCTCTCCAAGAACGGCCTGTGTGCTCGGAGCCTTGGTTTCTCTGCTTCGAGCTACCTGCCCAAAGCCGCCTCTTCCTTCTTCTTCACCGAACGGCCCCCATGTCCGTGCTTGACCTTCTTGAAGGCGTCCTTGTATTTCTTCCTCTGCTCCAGCTTCTCCTGCTTCTTCGCCATGTGATTCTCCACTAGCCAAGCTCTTTCAGGCCAATGACATCGATACAAGAGACCCCGCGGCGCATGTGACCGACCCGAGCCATCGAACACTGCGTTCCGCGGGGTTGCAATCGCTTCGCGTTTGTGCTACAAGTAGTCAGCGACAAACATGAATTCTATTGCATGACCCTGGAATGATGTCACTATTAACATGAATTGTAGAGCAGGCCGCTCCCGCTTGTCAAGGCGTCCTTTCCTGGTTTTGGGTACAATTTCACCCGGGGTTTACGCGTATGTCTGAATGGACCTTCCTCACCAATCACGGCCTCGTGCTGAGCTACATTGCGCTGCACCCGCGCGCAACGGCACGCGACCTTGCCGCCGCCGTCGGCATAACCGAGAGGACAACGCGCAAAATAATCGCTGACCTGCTGGAAGCCGGCTATATCATCAAGAAGCGCGAGGGGAGACGCAACCGCTACCGAATCGACGCGAACCTGCCCCTCCGCCACCCCACTCACGGGGTGACAGCGGTCGGCGATCTCCTTCAGGCGCTGGGGTGGAAGCGGCCCGGGCGCCGTTCGAAGCAGGCGTAACGTTGGCTGCGGTTTTCAACTGAGAACAGGGAGGTGTCGCTGTGAGCGCCGGGAAGATCGTGCTGCTGGTCTTCGGAGTTATCGTGCTTGTGATTGCAGTCGGTCTCCTCACCACAGGCGGCATGGTGCTCTGGGTGGACAACGAACTTAAGGATAGCGAGGGCTTCATCACCACAGGCGATATGAACCTTGAAAAGGACTCCTATGCTATAGTGACCCATCCCGCCGACATAGACGCGGACGGGGGACGGCACCGGGGCCCATACCCTGATCAAGATTGGGGAGACCTGCTCACCATCAAGATAGAGGGCTCAAACAACGATCCTTCGAAGGGCATCTTCATGGGGATAGCCGAAGCGTCTGACCTGCGGGCGTATCTCAGTGGCGTCGAATACGACGAGATCAGAGACTTCGACTTCGATAACGATGGGGTGAAGCTCGACTACACGAATCACCCAGGCCAGTCAATGCCTGCGGCGCCCGCGGCCGAAGAATTCTGGGATACCTCCGCGCACGGCTCGGGCGAGCAGGAACTGGAGTGGGAACTCGAGACGGGCACCTATTCACTCGTGCTGATGAATGAGGATGGCTCTCAGGGCATCGACCTCAGCGTGAGGCTAGGCGCCAAGCTTCCCGTGCTGTTCGGTCTCGGCCTGGGCCTTATCGTGGGCGGCGCAGTCGCGCTGCTGATCGGGATCATCATGGTGGCCTTTGCAGTGCGCAAGTGACGGAGACTCTCAGTTCTTCAAGATGAGCGAGCCCGTCGAGAAGAGCACAAGCCCCCTGTAGCACTGTGACCGCGGCCCAGCCGTCCTCGTTGGCGGGCCCGCGGCACGGCCTGACTAGCTAACGGCCCTGAACCGCTTGCCGTCCCTCCGACAGAGGAGCTGAACCACGTGCCGGCCTGAGTACAAGCATGGAGGGACGCCACCACCAGGCATGACCCACTGCCCAGCCATGTAGAAACCAGCAAGGCCAGGCAAAGTCCTCTCAACGCGGGCCATAATCGCCTGCGGTGTGGGCAGCCACCCCATGTAGGCCCCCTTGTAGTTGGAGGTGTAACGCCAGGTCGTGTAAGGCGTCGCCACATCGGTCATCTCGACCTGCGAGGATATGCCGGGATAGTGCGCCTCCAGCCGCTTCAGCACCCCGGCGGCCACGCGCTCTTTCTCGGCCTTGTAGCGATGCTGTTCCTTGTGCAATTCGTTCCAGTAGTCCCATTCCGTTTCGAACATAGCCTGGACAACCGTCTTCCCCGGCGGGGCGAACCTGGTGCCGTAGTTGAAGACCCGCAGGGAGAAACCGTCAATCCTCTGACTGCCCAACTCAATGGGGTCCCTCAGCACGACAACACTCAGGGGCGGCTCTCCGCTGAACTCGCGCGCCACCCCGAAGCTGACCATGACGGTGGGACGCATCAGCCTCCAGTCCCTGTAGCGCCTTTGAATACTCTTGTTCACATAGCGACCGCCCAGCAGCTTGTAGACGGTGCTGTAGCCGTCGGCGGCGGACACCACGGTATCGGCACGGTGCTCGCTGCCATCAGCCAGGCGCACACCGACCACGCGGTGGTTGGCCAGCAGTATCTCCTGCACCTGAGCATTGTAGGTAACCTCGCCGCCCAGTTCCTTGAAGCGCTTCTCAATTGACAGGACGAAGTCGGCACAACCTTCTTTGAGCAGAGCCATCTGCCCATCCGCCAGCAGCCCCAGGAGGGAGAGCACGAACCATACCGGCACCTCAGGCAAGAACAGGTTCTCAACGAACTGGCGCAGCCACGGGTCTTTGATAGCCTGCGCGTAGTCCGCAACCGGTCGGGAATACTTCCCGACAAAGTACTTGAGAGTACGGCGCATCTTCCATGCCACCTTCATCCAGTCCCAAATCCCCATCAGTTCCCGTGGCTCACTCAACCCCATCGCGCCCATATCGTAGCCTCGCATGGCGCGGGCACCCGCAACAATCTCGTCGATAACGCGTGCATCGCGTGGTGAGCAAGCCTTCAGTTCGCGGGCCAGGCGAGCCAGGTCCCCGGTGACCTCCAATCGGCGTCCGGCCTTCTCATCGATAAGCCGCCCATAGGTACTCATCTCTGCCAGGCTATCTGCCCGTGCCGTCCCCAGCTCGCGGTACAAATTGTGCGTTGCCTGCCCTGGCCTGGGTCCCATCAAGAAGTGGATGCCGCCATCAATCAGGTAGCCTTTGCGCTCCCACCAGGCGGCCACGCCGCCCGGCTTGGCATGCTGCTCGAACGTGAGGACGCGGTAACCGTTCATCCGCGCGTAGCACCCCGCAGAGAGACCGGCCAGGCCGGCCCCGATGATGATTATCGCTTTCGCAGCCATCCATCTCCATCACCGATGAGATTCTGGAGCGTCTGCTCCGG
>CAZBET010000008.1:10426-15973 GCA_964490995.1 uncultured Dehalococcoidia bacterium | reverse complement strand
AACCCAGCCGTAGTGCAGCCGGGGACAACGGGGCGTCATAGGTGAGTGAATCCGCACTCTCTAGACCGGGCTTGGCGCTGGTCGAATAGTAGCATTCAGAGCACCAACGGTCAAAGGCACGGGCGGGCCGGCCCTGCACGGGATGCCTGTGGCAAGTGCAGAAATGGGAACATATCATGTATCGGCAGGCTCCAGCTTGCCCACTTCGAGTCGGCCCCCGGCGGTCAGCCCATAATCCGTGGATAGAATGCGGAGTTGCCGTTCGTGGTGAGCCTGTCGAACCATGAACGGCCCTTCGACAAGCTCAGCCCGTAGGGTGGGTGAAGTGCAACGAAACCCACCACCCAGAGTCAACGGGAGGCCGCCTGCTTCCCCCTTCGCAAAGGGGGGGGCTTTGCCCCTTGCCGGGGCAACGCGGGTGACGGAGCACCCGCCTATGGCAAACCGCAACGGGACGCGGTTGGTGGGTTCCGCTTCGCTGCACCCACCCTACGCCTGTCCCCTCCCCCAGGGCAATGGCCCTTTGTGTCACTCCTGCGGAAGCAGGAGTCCAGGGGTTCTGGATTCCCGCCTGCGCGGGAATGACATGTATGAAAGCTGCCGGGGCGACGCGGGTGACGGAGCACCCGCATGGTGGGTTCCGCTTCGCTGCACCCACCCTACGCCCTGTACGGTTTGTCCGCCGAACGGCATCTATGCTAAACTGGTGATTTGGAAGGAGTACCCGCTTTGAAAATCCTCGTTACGAACGATGATGGCATCGCTGCGGCCGGCCTCTGGGCGCTCGCTCAGGAACTGAAGGGAGTAGCCGAAGTGGTTGTGGTCGCGCCCGACCGCGAGCAGAGCGGGGTCGGCACATCGGTTACGCTCCACCAGCCGCTGAGGGTGAGGCCAATGAGGCCAATGGTTGACGGTATCCAGACCTACGTTGTCGAGGGCACGCCCGCAGACAGCGTCATCATAGCCTTGAAGACGCTGCTGAAAGACAGGGTAGACCTCGTGGTTTCCGGCATCAACGAGGGCTCAAACCTGGGCACCGACGTGCTCATCTCGGGCACGGTGGGAGCGGCATTCCAGGCCTTCTTCTACGGGCTGCCCGCCGTGGCCATCTCGGTCGCTTCCTTCAACGACCTGCACTTCGAGGTCGGCTGCAAGATCGGCGCCCTTCTGGCCCAGCAGCTTGCCGCGGGCCATTTACCCGGCAGGTTCCTGCTGAACGTCAATGTGCCCAACCTGCCCCTCGAGCAGATCGCCGGGATCGAGATCACCGAACTCGGAGAACGTGGCTATACCGACGCCGTCAAGAGGGGCAGCGTGAGAACGGGCCACGACGGCAAGAGGGACTACTACTGGATCGTGCACGGCGAACCGGAGTCCAGGGAGGAAGAAGGTACCGACGTCTGGGCCCTGAAGCATAAGAGAATCTCCATCACACCCCTGCACAACGACCTCACCAGCCGCGATGACTTCGCCTCTCTGCAAGAGCTGCGCTCCTCTCTCCACCAGGAGCTGTTCCCCAGCCATTCGGCTTGACACGAATAGGGGCTTGGGCTTAGAATTTCGTGTGACGCCGAGGTAGCTCAGGTGGTAGAGCACGCGACTGAAAATCGCGGTGTCAGCGGTTCGACTCCGCTCCTCGGCACCACCGCCGAAGTGGCGGAATGGCAGACGCGGCAGTCTCAAAAACTGTTGGGGGGCAACTCCCATGCCGGTTCGAGTCCGGCCTTCGGCACCAGTGCCGAGTGGTGTAGTGGTAGCACGCGGGACTTTGGATCCTTTGGTCTGGGTTCGATTCCCAGCTCGGCAGCCACTCTAGAATCTCCTCAGACCTCCCCGAGACAAGCAGTCACAAGCCTCATCGCCGGTCACCTGCCCTGGTACTACCCTAGTCGGAGGGGCCGTGATCACCGCGGAGCGCGCAGAGGTCGATGCCCGGCACCGTAGGGGCGCAAGGCCTTGCGCCCCTACCGAAACTGCCAGTTGACAACGTGCTCCCGAACGTGCTATAAAACGCCCACCGTCCCCGCACGGCGCGCTACCGAGCTGCGGTCGCACGGCTCATCCGCGAAGCCGCGCCATAGACGGGTTCTACCGTGTCAGCGGGTTGCGCTGTCTGAGCCAACCAGAAAACCTCTAGAGGAGGAAGGCCGATGATAGGAATAACCTCGTACGGCGCGTACATACCCCTGTACCGGCTGGCCCGCTCCGAACTCTTCAGAGCATGGGCCGGCGTAGGGATGCTGGGCATGTCCGTGCCTGGGGAGAAGGCAGTAGCCAGCTTCGATGAAGACAGCATCACCATGGCGGTGGAGGCAGCCACCGACTGCGTGCGTGGCATCGATCCCAAGACCGTCGACGGTCTGTTCTTTGCTTCGACAACTCATCCCTACAGCGAGAAGCAGAGCTCAGCTATAGTCGCCCAGGTGCTCGACCTGCGCCGCGACATCAGAGTCGCGGACTTCGCCGGGTCTTTGAGAGCCGGGACAATCGCCATGGCTTCAGGCATAGATGCTGTCAAGGCCGGGTCGGTGAAAACCATACTGGTGACTGCCGCCGACACACGCCTGGGAGCCCCAGCGGGGCTCATGGAGCAGGGTTTCGGCGACGGTGGTGCCGCCGTTCTCCTGGGAGACAAGAATGTAGTCGCCAGCGTGGAGGCCAGTTACTCCATCTGCGATGAGTTCTCAGGGGTTTGGCGTGCGCAGACCGACGCCTTCGTTCGCTCCTGGGAGGACCGCATGGTGCTTGATACGGGCTACTCCTCTATCCTCCCCGAAGCCATAACCGAGGTGATGAACAGGGCTGGTCTCAAGGCAGGCGACATCGCCAAAGCAGTCTATGACTCTCCCCTGGATGTCCGTGCCCACAACAGACTGGCCAAGAGACTGGGGTTCGATGCGGCGCAGGTTCAAGATACCATGTTCATGACAGTGGGCAATACGGGCACTGCTCAGGGGATGATGATGCTCGTGGCGGCCCTCGAAGAGGCGAAGCCTGGCGATAAGATACTCTTCGCCAGCTATGGAAACGGAGCCGACGCCTTCGTTCTTGAGGTAACCCAAGCCATAAAGAAGTTGGGGGATCGGCGCGGCATAAGGGCTCATCTGGGTTCGAAGAAAGTCATCACCAATTACGAGACGTACCTTCGGTGGAGAGGCCTTCTGGCTCTCGAACCAGCTCAGCGTCCCGAACTGGCACCCACTTCCCTCTCAGCTCTGCGCAGGGACCGGAAGGCGGTCCTGGGGCTCTACGGCGTGAGATGCAAGAGGTGCGGCACGCTGGAATACCGGGCCCCGGCCAGCGCCGGCGGCAGGACGCCGAGCAGGGTTTGCGTGATGTGCCAGGCCAAGGACGAATTCGAGGACTACCGGTTCGCCGACAAGAAGGCGAAGATCTTCAACTTCACGCATGATGTGCTGGCGACCACCCCCGACCCACCAGCCACCAACCTTATTATCGATTTCGAGGGAGGTGGCAGAGGGATGTTCGACATGACCGACCGCGATCCGGACAGGGTGGAGGTGGGGATGCCGGTGGAGATGACCTTCAGAAAGCTTTTCTTCGATCGCGGTATCCACAACTACTACTGGAAAGCTCGGCCGGTACGAGTCTAAGGAGGAACAGCATGGCGGAGAGCATCAAGGACAAAGTGGCCATAATCGGCGTCGGCTGTACCAGCTTCGGCGAACTGTGGGACAAGAGCGTGTCAGACCTCATGGTGGACGCGGCCTATGAGGCCTTCGAAGATGCCGGGATCGAGCCCAAGCAGGTCGATGCAGCGTGGGTGGGGCACTGGACTGAAACTTCCGGGTGTACAGGGATGTCACTGTCGGGATCCCTGGGACTTCAATACAAGCCCGTGTCCAGGCTTGAAAACGCTTGTGCTACGGGCTCCGATTGCCTCAGAAATGCCTCCTACGCAGTGGCGTGCGGCGCATGTGACGTAGCCCTGGTTGTAGGGGCTGAGAAGCTGAAGGACATGGGCATCGCCGGCCTCCCCAACCAGGTGCCTCTGGGTACTCCGAATCTCGTGACGGCTATCTCGGCGCCGGGCCTCTTTGCCATGATGGCCACCAGCTATTTTCACCGCTACGGCCTCAGTCCGCAGGAAGGCAAGAGAATGCTGGCGCACATACCGGTGAAAAGTCACCACAACGGCGCCATGAACCCCAGGGCCCACTTCCGCAGGGAGATAACGCTGGAGCAGGTGCTGAATTCGCCCATAATTGCCTGGCCTCTGGGCATCTTCGACTGCTGTGGTGTGAGCGACGGAGCGGCAGCCGCCATCGTGGTAAGGGGGAACGAGGCCAAGAAGTTCAGGCCCGACCCGGTCTACATCAAAGCGCTACAGATCTGCGCCAACCCCGCCGACGGCGCCAGAAGAACCGACTGCGATTTCACTCACATCGAAGCGACCTACCGCGCCGGGCTAGCAGCCTACGCGGAGGCCGGCGTGAAGAATCCTCGAAAGGAGATCAGCATGGCTGAGGTCCATGACTGCTTCTCCATTAACGAGGCCATCGTCATGGAAGACCTCCAGTTCAGCCCCAGGGGGAGGGTCAAAGACGACCTCGAGTCGGGCTTCTTCCATCTCGACGGGTCGCTGCCCGTGCAGGCCAGCGGCGGTCTGAAGTGTTTCGGACACCCCGTGGCTGCTACCGGGCTCAGGATGCTCTACGAGATGTGCAAGCAGTTGCAGGGGAAGTCCGGCCCCCGCCAGGTCAAGAACCCAAGACTGGGGCTGACCCAGAACATGGGGGGGCACCCCGCGGACAACGTCGTCTCGTGCGTGATCGTAGGCCTGTGAGACCTCGTCTTCGAAGGAGCAGAAGTGGATTTCAGGTTCACCCCCGAACAAGAGGCGTTGAGAAAGGAATTCGACGACTTCTTTCGGGAGGAAATGAAGAACGCCCCGCCCGAATGGGGAGCATCAATCGAGGCTATCTACGGCAGCGACGCGTGCTGGGAGTTCCACAAGCAGACGGCAAAGAAGCTGGGGGCCAAGGGGTGGCTTTCGCGACCCTGGCCCAGGGAGTACGGCGGTCAGGACGCTCCCCTGATCGAACAGTTTATCTTCAGCGAGGTCATGGGGTATCACAGAGGAGCGGGGGTTGATCCCCTCGGAGTAAACGTGCTCGCCCCCACCCTTCTTGTCAGTGGCAACGATGAACAGAAGAGAGAACATGTCCCTCCCACAGGACGCGGGGAGCGGTTCTGGTGTCAGTGCTGGAGCGAGCCGAACGCCGGCTCCGACCTCGCATCCCTGACAACTCAGGCTGTTCGGGACGGCGATGACTACATCATCAACGGACAGAAGATATGGACAACAGGGGCTCACCACGCCGACTGGTGCAACATGCTGGCCAGGACGAATCCCAACGACAAGAGGAGCCGCGGGCTTTCCTTCTTCCTGGTCGATATGAAGAGCCCCGGCATCACGGTCAAGCCTGTTCCAACAATGGAAGGGTCGCAAATGTTCAACGAGGTCTTTTTCGACGGCCTCCGGGTGCCGGCGCGCAATCGGGTAGGCGATGAGAACCAGGGTTG
>CAZBET010000008.1:3133-10416 GCA_964490995.1 uncultured Dehalococcoidia bacterium | reverse complement strand
AGATGACCTCCAACTTCGAGCGCTCCATGATCGCCGTGTTTTCCGTATGCCAACGCGAGCTCGAGGAACTGGTCGAGTTCTGCAACGAGACGAAGCCGGGTGGCGAGGTCTTGACGAAGAACCCTCTTGTCAAGCACAGGCTGGCCCAGTTGGCAATCGAGGTCGAAGCAGGGCGCGCCTTCGCCTACTCCATAGTCTGGAGCCAGATCAAGGGTGGGCTGATAGCGGCAGGGCCTATGGCTGCCGCCTCCAAAGTCCTCGCCACTGAGCTGCTACAGCGGCTGACGTACGCGGGCTGCGAGCTAATGGGGCTCTACGGACAGGTGAAGGAGTCAAGGTGGGCGCCTCTGCAAGGTAGATTCGAGAAAGACTACCAGCTATGCATGGGGCTGAACATGGGCGGCGGCACCTCAGAGGTCATGAGAAACCTGGTCTGCTCAATGGGGCTGGGCCTGCCGAGAAGCTGGTAGACTGAGGCGAGACAGACAGAGGCTGGGATTCATCACCGCTTCGCCAAGCGGGCGGATGCCCGCGGAAGCGCGCGAGATACCCGGTGTTCCAACCACTGTGAAGCAACGGGG
The DNA here is from genome assembly GCA_964490995.1 of uncultured Dehalococcoidia bacterium. GTDB lineage: Bacteria > Chloroflexota > Dehalococcoidia > SZUA-161 > SZUA-161 > CAZBET01. Next base: position 9,835 of record CAZBET010000008.1, on the reverse strand, counting down.
GTAACCTGTGGGGGCAAGGAAGCGCCCAACAACAACTGGCCGGGCAAAGAAGCCGGGCGGGGAGAAGGCAAGCCCCGCACCCTTGCAGGGCGTCAGGGTGCTCGATACGACGTGGGCAGGACCTGGGCCTTTCTGCGCCACTCTGCTGGGCGACCTCGGCGCCGAGATCGTCAAGATCCATGAGCCCGATCCTGAGCGTCGTGGCGGCCTCGCCAGGTACTCATTGCTGGGTTCGCCGGGCTTCCCGGGTTTGCGAAACTGTAAGACCGTGGGCCTCGATCTCAAGACAGATGACGGACGCGGCCTGTTCCTCAGCCTGGCCATGACTGCTGACGTCGTCGTGGAGAGCTTTCGGCCCGGGGTCACCGAACGCCTGGGAATCGACTACAACGTCATCAGGAAGGCCAAGCCGGCAATCATCTATGTGTCCCTGACGGGCTACGGGCAGGACGGGCCCTACCGTGATCTCGTCGGGCACGACATCAACTACATATCGGTCGGCGGCCTGCTCGGCATTACAGGCGCCGCCGGCGGTGCGCCCGTGATTCCCGGGATACCGATAGCCGACTTCGCCGCCGGCGGGATGTCCGCCGCGCTCGCCATCATGGCCGCGTTGATGGCACGCCAGAAAGGTGCCAAGGGGCAATTCGTGGACCTGTCCATGACGGACGGGGTGGTAGGGCTTATGTCGGTATGGATAAACCCGTACCTGGTCTGGGGAGTGGTCTCGAAAAGGGGCGAGGCGTGGCTAAACGGGCTTTGGCCCTGGTACAACGTCTACCAAACGAAGGACGGGAAGTACCTGAGCATCGGCGCGTTTGAACCATGGTTCTACGCCAACCTATGTCAACTTCTCGGCCGTGAGGATTTCGTCGAGCACCAGTTCGCCGAAGGTCAGAAGCGCGAGGAGATCTTCCAGTACTTCAAACACACTTTCCTGACCAAGACGCGGGATGAGTGGGTGGAAATCCTGCGGCAGAAGGACACCTGTGTCGCCCCCGTCTACTCTATTGACGAGTTGGCCTCCGACCCCCACATCCTCGCCCGCGGGACAATACAGGAAATGCCTCACCCGACCTTGGGCCGTGTCAGACAGGTTGGTCCCATGGTCAACCTGTCAGAATCCCCATTCCACGTCAGGAACTGGACAACGCAATTCGGGCAACACACTGAAGAGATACTCCTTGAACTCGGCTATGATCGAGCGCGAATCGAGACACTGCGTCGGGCGGGGGTCGTGAACTAGGTCCCCCTTCTGGGGAGCGAGAACGGCTCAGAACCGGATGTGGTGATGGTGGCCAGCATCGCTGGGGACGAGAATGCTGTGGCGCAGCAAACGGAAAGAGGTTGCCGTTCGTGGTGAGCCTGTCGAACCATGAACGGCCCTTCGACAAGCTCAGGGCGAACGGGGAGGAGTGACATTTTCGTGCCAGTAGCGACTGGCCGTTGTCGCACGTACTGACCGAGCCAGAGCGTGTCCATTGTGTTCGGGAGGCGGAAGCATGGCGCAACGCGGTGATTCTCTGCTGGAGGGCTGCAGGGTCCTGGACCTGGCTGATGAGAAGGGAGCGCTGTGCGGCAAGCTCCTCGGCGACCTTGGAGCTGACGTTGTCAAGATCGAGCCGCCCGGTGGCGACCCGGCGAGAAACATAGGCCCGTTCTACAAGGACGTCCCGCATCCCGAGAGGAGCCTGCTCTGGTTCTACACCAACCTGCACAAGAGGAGCATAACTCTGAACATCAAGACGCCCGAGGGCAGGGAGATTCTCAAGAAGCTGGCGGAGACCGCCGACTTCGTGGTTGAGTCTTTCGAGCCGGGATACATGGAAAGCCTTGGCCTAGGGTATGCCGACCTCGAGAAGATCAATCCCAGGGTCATCATGACGTCGATTACCCCTTTTGGCCGAACCGGCCCCTATGCGCACTACAAGGCCACCGACCTGGTGGGGGTCGCCATGGGGGGGATGGTGTACATATACGGTGAGTCCGACAGGCCCCCGAATCGCCTCAGTTGCCCTCAATTCTATTTCCTCGGAGGGCTTCACGGCGCCACAGGCTCCATGGTCGCGCACTACTGGCGGGAGCTCACGGGTGAGGGGCAGCACGTGGATGTGTCATGTCAGCAGGCGGTGGTGCTGTCACTGATGATTGTCGCTGAGATCTGGGACATGCTCAAATTCAACTACAGGGGAATGGGGCCTTTCTACGCTGGGGCGAGGCCGGGCGGCCTTCCCCTCTTCAGCCGGGTCATCTACCCCTGCAAGGATGGGCATGTCTTTCTTCTGGTTACGGGGGCATCTCAGGCCGGCATGGTGGCCTCATCCAAGGCGCTGGTGGAGATGGCCAACCGTGACGGCATGGCTCTGGAGCTCAAGGACTACCCCTGGCAGGAAATAGATGCGGCAACCACAAGCCAGGAAGAACTGAGCAGGCTCACAGACCCGATAGCCGATTTCATAAGTACCAAGACCAAAGCGGAACTGTCCAGAGAGGCGCTCGAAAGAGGTATCCTGCTCGCCCCCATCACAACTGTGAAGGACGTGGTGGAGAGCCCTCAGCTCGCAGCGCGGGGGTTCTGGGAAGAGGTGGAGCACCCCGAACTCGGCGGGACAATCACCTACCCGGGTTACCCCATCAAGCTCAGTGAGGCCCCGTGTCGAGTGCAACGGCGGGCACCTCTAATCGGTGAGCACAATGAGCAGGTCTATGAGAGCGAGATGGGATTCTCGAAAGAGCAGTTGAGCGTCCTCAAGAGCAGCGGGGTCATCTGAAGATTCGGTTGAGGATCGGGAGAAGGGGGTGCAAGATGCCCGGACAGGTTTTCGAAGGGGTGAAGGTCGCTGATTTCTCCTGGGTGGGGGCAGGGCCTCAAATTGCCAGGGAGTTGGCCTATTACGGCGCAACGGTGGTTCGCGTCGAATGTCATCGTTGGCCTGAGACCACGAGAACGGCCGGACCGTTCAAGGATGGCATCACCGGCATTAACCGCAGCGCCTTTTCAGCGGCCTACAATGTCAACAAGTTTGGGATAAGCCTGGATCTAAATATGCCCAAGGGACGGGAGGTCGCAGGGAGACTGGTTCAGTGGGCTGATATTGTCAGCGACAGTATGTCTGTCGGTGCAATGGCGAAATGGGGGCTTGACTACGAGGCCTGCAAGGAGATGAAGCCCGATATCATTTACTACAGCACCTCTCAGATGGGCCAGCGTGGTCCATACAACAGAATCAAGGGCTATGGTTTCATCGGGGTTTCCTACGCTGGCTATGGGCATCTCAATGGGTGGCCTGACAGGGACCCACTGCCGCTGTTCAACAACTATAGCGATTTCATCTCTCCCTACTGTCTGGTCGCTGCTCTTGTTGCTGCCCTTCTCTACAAACGCAGAACGGGAAAGGGAATGTATCTGGACCAATCGCAGGTTGAAGTCGGGGTCAGCTTCCTCGCCCCCGTGGTGCTGGACTACACAGTAAACGGACGTGTCGCCCGCCGCATGGGGAACCGGGATCCGTATATGGTGCCTCACGGAGTCTTCCGCTGTCGCGGAGCCGACCGCTGGGTTGCCATCGCGGCAAGCACTGAAGAGCAATGGCAGAACTTCTGCTCCGCTATGGGAAGTCCGGGGTGGACGGCAGACCCCAGGTTCTCCACGATGCTTGGCAGGAAGCAAAACGAGGATGAACTGGAAGCTCTAATCGGAGAATGGACACTGAGTCACGGCCCGGACTGGATCATGCACCAGTTGCAGGCGCGAGGTGTGCCCGCTGGAGTGGTGCAGACCGCAGAGGACCTTTTCAATGACCCGCAATTGAAGCATAGGGAGCATTTCAGGTTCCTGGAGCATAGAGAGATCGGGGTGCACGCCTATCAGTCCCCGGCCTACCGGCTCTCCAAGACGCCCTGTAGTGTCAAGAAGGCAGCCCCTTGCCTTGGTGAGGACAACGAATACGTCTACAAGGAGATCCTGGGCTTCTCCGACGACGATATCGCCGATCTACTGATAGAAGGCGTGATAACCACCGACACGGACATCCCCGAGGTGCTGACCAGCCGCAAGCGGGATTGAGCCGGCACAAGGGGACGTGTTCAACCGCAGAGGGCAGAGAGCCATTTCGGTTCTGTAGCGGCGCGGTCACCGCGCCCCCGAACCGCACGTGCGGGTTCAAAGGGCCTGCCGCCAGGGTGACAACGCGAGAGAAGTGCTGTAGGGGCAGACCCACGTGTCTGCCCACCTGAGAGACCGAGGGCGAACACATCGGTTCGCCCCTACTGATTCATCCGAACAGTCACTGCACATCCGTTCGCGCTGAGCCTGTCATCGCGCATTTGACAACCTCTCCATGAACGTGCTATAAGACGCCAGCCGCCGCCTGCGACCAATGCAGCCAGTTGCGCTTGGTGGCTTTGCAGCCAAGGAGGTGTGTATGGCCGAAGCTTCGGAGGTCATGGACAAGCTCAGCAAGTTGATCGGGATGATGACGCAGCCGGTCGTCAACGAGGTGGAGAGGGGCGCTGTCAAGAGGTACGCCGAAGCCGTCGACGACCCCAATCCGCTATACTGCGATGTGGAGTATGGGACGAAGAGCAGATACGGGGCACTGATCGCCCCGCCGGGGTTCTTCGGATGGGCCAAGACCGTGAGCAGCGCAGCCGTAGAGATGATGGGCACGGTCTTCGCCACCATATTCGATGCCGGCCTTGTGCGCATTCTCGACGCCGGCGTGGAATACGAGTTCTTTCTCCCCGTGCGGGCCGGGGACACTTTGGCCTGGTACGCCAAGTTCGCCGATGCCAAGGAGCGGGAGGGGAAGTCGGGCAAGATGGTCTTCCTGACCATGGAAATCACCTACATCAACCAGAACGGCGACACGGTGGCCAAGCGCAGGCAGACCTTCCTCGCCCGCTAGCCCGGGGGAACAACCGAGAAAAGGAGACCTTTGTGAGACGCGGCATCAGCATCGCTATGGTCATAGTCGGCATATGGGCGATCATGACGGGGATATGGCAACTGTTCCCTCCTTTCAACAAGGGGATCGATCCCCTCCACATGATCCCGGCCTTCGTTTTCGGCATACTTCTCGTTGTCCACGTATGGCTCAACCGGAAGCCCTTGCTTCGATACTTCAGAGGACTCGGGTGGAGATGGGTGTTCATAGGTTTGGGAGTACTCGGCATCCTATGGGCAGGCATCGTAGGTCCCCTGTTCGTCATGAGGTAGGCGGGTGAGCCGAACAGGCGCGGAAGGGGGATAGAATGAAAACGGACGTCAAACTCACCAAGCAGACGGCGTCCTTCATCAGCGGGCAGGGCGCGGACCTGGTGGGCATCGCCCCCATCGAGCGGTTCCGCGACGCTCCAAAGGGCTACCGTCCCAACGACTACATGCGGGATGCCACCTGCGTCATATCTATCGGCGTTCACCTGGCGGACGGGGTCTGCGACGCGTGGGGAGAGTACAGCGAGCCGGGCAAGTCGATCGCGCCCTACCTGTTCTACGGCTACGGGCTGACGAACCTCGAACTGGGCCGCATCGCCAACCTGGTGGCCAAACGCCTGGAGTACCGGGGCTACAAGAGCCTGACCTTTCCACCAACATGGACCGTCGGCATGTACCGCGCCATCGGACTGCTCAACCTCGAATACCTCGGCTCTGATTTCTCGCACCGGCATGCCGCTGTGGCTGCCGGCCTGGGAGAGTTCGGCTGGAACGGCCTGGCGATGACCCCGATCTTCGGCGCGAGAGTGAGATTCAATTCGGTAATCACCAACGCGCCTTTGGCGCCCAGCCCCATGTACGAGGGCCCCGCGCTGTGCCAGCCGGACCGCTGCCGGAAGCTGTGTGTCAAGGAATGCCCCGCCCTTGCCCTTTCCGCCACGGAGAGCCGAGTGGCGCGGATTGGAGAACGCGACTTCAAATACGCGCATTTCGACATGATCCGGTGCATGTACGGAATCTACGGCCTGGTGAAGGGGTCAGGGAGCTACGCCGGGGTGGAGATTCCCCCAGGGCCAGGCAACATCGAGCACTACTGGGAGGCCAAGCAGCAACAGGATGGGCGGGACAAGGCCATGCTGGACAACTGCTTCGGCATCATCTGTGGGGACTACTGCGGCAGGTGCCTCCACCAGTGCCCCGCGCATATCTACTGGCGCACCGGCGTCGCCCCCAGGAAGCGCGCCAAGAGTGGACAGCCACGACCATAGGCGGGTGCTTCGCCACCCGCCTCCCCACAGGCAGGGGGCAGAGCCCCTGCCCTATGGGAATCACCTTCTACCCACTTCATGTATGAGGGACGAAAGAGCAGGCGTAGGGTGGGTGAAGCGAAGCGGAACCCACCAGCCCGGCGCTTTTGCCCTTTGCCATAGGCGGGTGCTCCGCCACCCGCCTCCCCACAGGCAGGGGACGGAGCCCCTGCCCTGTGTGAAGCCCGTGATTCGCCGTTTGCGAAAGCGCGTACGGTGAGTGCAGCGCAGCCGCGTAGGGTGGGTGAAGCGAAGCGGAACCCACCAACCCGGCGCTTTTGCCCTTTGCCATAGGCGGGTGCTCCGCCACCCGCCTCCCCACGGGCAGGGGACAGAGCCCCTGCCCTATGAGATTGCCCTTTGTCACCCTTGGGCAAAGGGGCAAACACAGCGGCGGTTCTGAGATGTCAGAAGGTGAAAGGATGCACACCGTGCAAGAGCGCGACGAGGCCTCTCTGC
>CAZBET010000008.1:0-3033 GCA_964490995.1 uncultured Dehalococcoidia bacterium | reverse complement strand
ATGTCAGAAGGTGAAAGGATGCACACCGTGCAAGAGCGCGACGAGGCCTCTCTGCAGCGCCGTCTGGGCATCCCCGACGACGCCAGGCGAATCCTCATCTTCGCCGAGTCGAGCCACTGGGACCCGAACTGGCTGATGACCTCCGAGGAGTACTTCCGCCGACTCGTGTGCCCCAACCTCGACGCCGCCGTCGCCGAACTGCTTCGCGAGCCGCGCCGCGTCTACTCTATCGAGTGCATCTTCTTCCTGCGCAAGTACTGGGAGCACCGGCCGGAACAGCAAGATAACGTCCGGACTCTGGTCAACCAGGGCCGCCTGCGCCTCACCAGCAGCGGCGTCACGACGGCCGACACGCTGGTGCCCGGCACAGAGGCCATCCTGCGAGACCTCCTTATCGGCCAGGAGTGGCTGCGTGCCAACGGCATGACGCAGGAGCCCAGGCTCGCCTACTTCCCCGACAGCTTCGGCCACTCCCCTGCCCTGCCCTCGCTTCTCAAGGCCGCCGGCTTCGACACAGCGGCCATCACACGCATCGACGGCATGTTCTTCATCGGCGCCGACTACGAACTGCCGCGCCGGTTTCCCCGGCCCGGGTCGAGCGCCGCACTGCTGCTAAAGGAGCTGCGCACCCTCGACTTCGTCTGGCGCGGGCCCGACGGCGCCGAGGCGCTATGCCACTGGAACGCCTTTACCTACGGACAGGGCGATATGCTTGCCCACCGCGGCATCACGCGGGTGTACGTCTTCCCCACCGCCATTCCTGACCGCTCCGACCGGAACGTGGCTCACAAGATCGAGAGGTTCGCTGCCCAGCTTGCCCCCTACAGCCGCACGCGCTACCTGTTCTGCCCAATCGGCTTCGACTTCGCCAGCCCCATCTCCGACCTCGTGGCGCTGCTCGACCGGTACAACCAGAGGCATTATCGCAAGAGCGGCATCTGGGCGGTCAACGCCGGTTTGGACGACTATCTGGCCCTGGTCAACTCCCACCGCGATGCCCTGCCCGTCCTGGAACTCGACCCGAACCCCTACTGGACGGGGTTCTACACGTCTCGCCCAACACTGAAGAGGAGATGTCATGAACTCGTAGACCTGATGCTGCTCGCCGAGAGGCTTAGCCTGCTGCCCGAAAACGAAGCCGCCGAACGCACGATTTCGGAAGAGCTGCAGGCGTCGTGGTGGACCGCCGCCACGTCGAATCACCACGACTTCATAACCGGCACGTCGCCGGACCGCGTCGTCCAGGCCGAGCAGCAGCCGTGGCTCGACCACGCCATTGAAACTGCGAACACCGCCATCGCGCGCCTTGCGCCGGGCACGGAACCGGCGCGAAGGCCGCAGCCTGCGGGGAGAGGCGAGACACTGCCGGAGTGGCGCAGCCATGCAGGCACCATAGAGGTCAGCACACCGTTCTGCTCACTTGAACTCGACGAGAGCGCTGGGGGCTGCATCGTGCGCGCCCGGCATCCCGCGACCCAGGCGCCCCTGCTGGCGGGGCTGTCCAACGACCTCGTCAGCTACCGGGAGTCCGGCGGTCTGTGGCGCATGGGCCACGAGTTCCGCGGCGGCACGTTCAAAGAGGTCGCGCGGGCGAGCGACCGGCCAGCCCGTCTCCAGGTCCAGGAACTCGACGGGGGCCTGGAGGTCTCCTGCGAGACCAGGCTGGACGGCGAGGTCATCCGCCGCCTGCTCCTGTTCCGCAAGGACTCACCTCTGATCCGCCTCCGCGTCGAGGGGCGCGCGGCAGAGCGCCGCACGGTGACCGTGCGGTTCGCCACAGGCATATCTGCCACCCAGCTAGTCATGGACGCGGCGGGCGGTGTTGTCGTCAGGCCGCCGCGCAGACTCTACGACCCGACGTTCTGGCCGGTTCAGCGCTTCGTGCACATCCAGGACGACGCCAGCAGACGGGGCCTTGCTCTCTTGCTCCGTATGCCCGGGGCGACATCGTACAGCCCAGACGGCATGCTGGAGGTAGTAGCGCTGCGCAATGCGACCCGCGAGCGGGCTTTCGGCTTCATCCCCATCCTGGCGACGCCGGTGACCGGCCACGAGCGCTCGCCACATGCCTTCGACTGCGCCATCATGTTCACTGAGGCGGGCGACTGGCGCGAGAACAACATCCCTCAGATTGCCCGCAGCGCGGCTGACGGCCCGTGGGACACGAGAGGCCTGGCCCGGCTGCGCCAACTGGCTGAGTCCATGGTGACGACCGACCGGCCCGACGTGATGGTCACCGCGGCCAAGCCCGCCGCACGCGGGCAGGGGCTCATCGTGCGCCTGGCGACGTTCACGGCGGCACACGCGCCCGTTTCGCTGAGCGTGCGCGACCGCACAGTCAAGGCGGCCTTCCTCTGTGATGCCCGAGAGCGCGACCTCACGCCTCTGGAAGTCAGCGATGGCAGCGTCCGCCTTGCGATGCCCGGCGCCATCGCCACCGTGCGGCTGCTCACATGAGCGCCAGGCACTTCTTGCCGCCAGCCCGTCGGCCCGTGCCCTTCTCCGGAGGGCGCTCATGTGGGCCGACCAAGGCGAAATCCGTTCTGTCATACTGGGCGATTGCCACGGCGCCGCTACGCGGGTGGCGGAGCACCCGCCTATGGTAAGCGGCAACAGCCGGGTCGGTGGGTTTCGCTTCGCTCCACCCACCCTACGCGCTAAGCGTTTGACCACATTCGCCGTCGACAGTCAACATAGCGCGGGTGCTCTGTCACCCGCTGCCGCCGGCAGGGGACAGAGCCCCTGCCCTATGACTCGTGCCTCTGGAAGTCAGCGATGGCAGCGTCCGCCTTGCGATGCCCGGCGCCATCGCCACCGTGCGGCTGCTCACGTGACGCTGTCTGGCCAGGCGGAAGCTACTGACCGAGGGGACATCCGGGCTCTGACGGCAGTAGCGTCGTGACAGGGGTCACCACGCGGACCTGTCGCCACTGCGGTGGCGACGGTACGGTGGCTAGTCGGTGGGTTTCGCTTCGCTGCACCCACCCTACGCGCTAAGCGTTTGACCACATTCGCCGTCGACAGTCAACATAG
>CAZBET010000007.1:0-16948 GCA_964490995.1 uncultured Dehalococcoidia bacterium | reverse complement strand
TTGATTATGTCAAGAGGACCAGGCGCGACGGCAAGCCGTTGTCGAAGGACCCGCTCGTCCGTCGCAAGCTTGCTGAGATAGAGATGAAGTTCGCCGTAACGGGTGCGATCGCGCAGCGTCTCTCCTGGATGCAGGAGAGGAAGCTGTGGGCCCTCAACGAGACCGCCGTCTCCAAGCTGCTCAGCACCGAACTGGTCTACGACTTGGCGAACGCCGGATTGCAGGTATTGGGCCACTACGGGGAGCTGACGCCAGGCTCGAAGTGGGCTGAGATCGAGGGCTGGTTTGCACACATGTACCAGGAGGCCCCGCACTACAAGATCGCCGGCGGCACCTCCGAGATACAGAGACAGATCATCTCTACCCGAGGCCTGGGTCTCCCCAGAGGCTAGGTTCCAGCCTGTAGTAGTGACACAGCCACACCCGTCAGACTCAGAAGCAGGCTTGCGCATGGTCAGTTCAAGAGGTTTGCCTTTGAGCAGCACGGACAACGCCGGCAAGACCGAGATAGCCGGCTGCGTGTTCAACATCGAGCGGTTTGCCATCCGCGATGGCCCGGGTATCCGCACCACCATTTTCCTTAAGGGCTGTCCGCTGAGATGCCTGTGGTGCGCCAATCCGGAGTCGACCCGGCCTGTCCCCCAGCTCTACTACATACAGCGCCTGTGCACAAGGTGCGGGCGCTGCGTCGAGGCATGTCCCAACAAGGCCACCACGGCCGGGGCTGAAGGAGCCATACAGATAGACCGGGAGCTGTGCACGGGCTGCGGAAAGTGCGTCGAGGTATGCCCCAACAGCGCCAGGGAGATCGTCGGCAGGCTCATGACCGTCGATCAGGTCTTCGAAGAGGTGCGCAAAGACACCCTGTTCTACCAGAACTCCGGCGGCGGCGTCACTGCTTCCGGGGGCGAGCCCACCCAGCAGCCGGAATTCGTCTCGCAACTCTTCCGAAGGTGCCGTCAGGCCGCCGTCCACACCTGCCTGGACACCTGTGGCTTCGCGCGTCCCGAGGTGTTGCGAAAGGTCCTGGAACACACGGACCTCGTGCTGTTCGACATCAAGCATACGGACCCGTCTAGGCACAGGGAACTCACCGGGGGCGACAATACCTTGATTCTGGAAAACGCCAGGATGACCGCAGCCCTCGGCAAGCCAATGGTAGTCAGGGTGCCCTTGATCCCCGGGTACAACGATTCCGAACAGAATATCAGAGCGCTAACCCAGTTCATGGCCGAGTTGAAGCTGACCAGAGTGGACCTCCTGCCCTATCACTCGCTAGGCAAGGAGAAGTATGCCAGACTGGGCATAGAGTACCAGTTGAGCGGGCTGAAACCGCTCGAGGCGGCAGAGGTGAAGAGGATCAAGGCGCATCTCGAATCGCGCGGCCTGCAAGTGGGGATCGGCTGAGACCGCAGTGATTGTCTGAGCGCTTTCTCGTTCTGTCGTCGCCGGCTCCAGAGAAAAGGAGGACATGATGGACTACGCCCTCAGCGAACAGCAGGAGATGCTGAAGAAGTCAGCACGAGATTTCCTGGCGAAGGAATGCCCGAAGTCACTGGTGCGCCAGATGGAGAGGGACGAGAAGGGCTATTCGCCCGAACTCTGGAAGAAGATGGCCGATCTGGGCTGGATGGGCCTGGTATTCCCCGAGGCGTACGGCGGCAGCGGGCTGACCCTTCTGGAACTAACTACCCTTCTCGAAGAGATGGGCGCGGCACTCGTTCCCGGGCCTTTCATATCCACCGTCGTCTGCGGCTTGACTATTCTGAAATGGGGCACCGAGAGCCAGAAGAAGGAGCTACTGCCGAAGATAGCCAGAGGCCAAGCGGTATTCGCCCTGGCGCTGACAGAGTCAAGCGCCACCTACGACGCGGCCGGCATCAGGGTCAAGGCCGTCACCGACGGAAGCGATTTCATTGTCAGCGGCGCCAAGCTCTTTGTCACTGACGCCCACGTCGCCGACTACCTACTGTGTGCAGCAAGGACGAAGGCCAGCAGAAACAAGCAGGATGGCATCACCCTGTTCCTGGTTGATGCCGGGGCTCCCGGCATCAAGTGCTCGCTGCTGAACACTTTCACGGGCGACAAGAAATACGAGGTCGCTTTCAAGGGGGTGCGGGTGCCCAAAGCCGACGTCATCGGCAGGGTAGACAAGGGCTGGCCAATCCTGGAGGAAATCATCGAGCTCGCTGCGTTCGCCGTGTGCCCGTGGATGGTGGGCGGCACGCAGCAGGCGCTGGACATGGCGGTCGCCTACGCCAAAGAAAGGGTCCAGTTCGGGCGGGCCATCGGCACCTTTCAGGCCATCCAGCACAAATGTGCCAACACAGCGGTTGACCTGGCGGGCGCGAGAGACGTCACCTATCAGACCGCATGGAAGCTCAGCGAGGGCATGCCCTGCAGGAAGGATATCTCAATAGCCAAGGCGTGGATCGGCGAGGCCTACCGCAAGGCCTGCGTCGAGGGGATTCAGATTCACGGAGGTATCGGTATCACCCAGGACCACGACATGCAGCTCTTCTACCGCCGCGCTAAAGCTCTGGAGACGGCCTTCGGGGATGCGGACTATCACCTGGAGCTGGTGGCACGCGAGATGGGGCTGTAGGTTCCGTAGGGGCGCGGTGCACCGTGCCCCTGCTCAGGAATGACATTCGGAGGCCCGCATGAAGTAGGGGCGGTTCGCGAACCGCCCCTACGCTTCACAGCTTCAGCCTCATGCCCTCGTGGGCAGGTTTCAGGTCTGCCCCCAGGTTCTTCGCCACCTGCTCCAGTTCTTTCCTGACCTCATCCTCGAACACGGGGCTGAGGTGAATGGGCAGCACCTGCGGGAGATGGCCCTTGACTCTCCTGAACTCGACAAGCTCCATCTCAAGCAATCTCGGCGTGAGGTGGCCAGAGGAGATGGCGTGCTTCTCCAGCTTGTTCGGCAGAGTAACGTCGATGATGAGCAACTGTGGCGCTATATGCTCCCATACCGATGACACCCCCGGCCCTGTATCCCCGGTATAGAAGAAGCTGTGCCCTTCGCGGGATGAGATCTGGTAGCCCACGGATGGCACCGCATGCTTCACCGGAACGGGCAGCACTCTGTAGCCACAGATGTCCCTGAATTGGAGCGGCTGAAGCGAGGACAATCTCACAGTCGGGTTTTCCGCACTCGGTATCTCCGTGAACTTGGGGTAGATGAGGCCGTTAAGCACGTGGTCGGCGACGGCTCCGAGTGTGGCGCCCTGAGAGTAGATTGCGATGGTCTGCCGGAAGTGAGACATGTTGATGGCGATGGCGGCGATGTCTCTGATGTGGTCGTAGTGGCCGTGGGTGAGCAGAAGGGCCTTCACCTTCTGCTGCTCCTGAAGAGACAGCGTGGAGGTCAGCGCGCCTGCGTCCACTGCGAGGACCCCGTCTACCAAGAGAGAGGTCAACCTGGTGCTCGCAGATTCCAGATTGTGCGCGCCCAGTATCGCGATTTCCATCTGCCCGTCTCCTTCCTGGAGATTAGGCGGCCTCAGCGGGTGACCAGGAACGGATTGAAGTTTGTATTGTAGTCGTAGGTGTCAACGCCCTCTTTCTTCTTCAGAAAGCTGACCACGGCGTAGGTAAACGGCGTAGCCAACACCTCGTAACCCACCTTGAACACCCAATGGGTGAGGGCTATGCTTCCGACGACAGCCCAAGGGAGCGTCCCTCCAAGGATTATGAGAATGAAGACCAGTGCATCCAGTGCCTGCCCGACAACCGTGGAGCCGATGGTTCTAGTCCACAGGAAGCGCCCTTTGGTCACGAGCTTCATCTTGGCGAGGACGAAGGAGTTGGCGAACTCGCCCACCAGATAGGCGGCGAAGGAGCCTGCCAGAAGGCGCGGCGTATAGCCCAGGATGCGTTCGTAGGCCGTCTGCACATCCGGGTCGAGCGCGGGGATGAGCCCCGCGACCCAAAAGGCGAGGACAGCGACAAGATTGCAGAAGAAGCCCAGCCAGATGACTTTGCGCGCCTGGCGGTAGCCGTATACCTCGGTGAGGATGTCGCCGAAGATGTAGCTCAGAGGGAAGATGACTATGGCGGCGGGCAGCGGCGCCGGGAACTGGAGACCGCCGAGCCTCAGCGGCCCAACGCCCAGGGTCATCAGCTTGACGGCGATGATATTCGCCGTGATAAGACAGGTGATGAAAAGGGCCGCGACAATCAGGAACCGCTGCGAAACTGCCATCTTGATAGTCTGTGCTGTCTAGATCCAGCGCAGGCGATGGAATAGCCAGCCCATAATCGCCCCCGGCACTAGAGACACGAGAAGGATCACCACGAAGGTTGTATAGGTGCCCCACGTTGCCCAAGGTCCCGTATCCGTACCTCCCGGCAAGTTGATGTTCATCCCGTAGAAAGTGCCGATCATCGTGGCAGGTATCGTGATCGTGAATACGATAGTGAGCAGAGCGAGTATCCTGTTCGTCCTTTCCTGACTCAGGAGGAAATCCGTGTCCTTGTAGATGTCAATGGTCTCCTGGCACTCGTCAAGATTGCTCCACAACCGGTTCAGGTGGTCATTGATGTCGCCGAAGTATACAGTCAGGTCCACCTGGGTGAAGCGCTGGACCTTCCGCTCGAGTTCACCCACGACGCCCTTGATGGGCCCAATGATGCGGCGCTGAGCGGCAATGTCACGGCGCAAGATGGCAACATCGTGGGACGCGCTCACTTTGTCATCGAAGACCTTGTCCTCTATGTCGTCAAGGTTGGAGAGGGTCTTGTTCACCATTGGGAAGCAGTAGTCCACGAGGGTGTCCACGATGCGATACATCAGGTAGCCGGAGTCCTTGCCCAGATACTGCTCGCGGAGTTTGTCATCTTGCTGGCAGCGTACAGGCAGACTGGCAAAAGGCTTGAGGTCCCCGCTTTGTACCGTCACCAGGAAATCCTTGCCCAGGAAGATCGACACCTGGCTCGGCCTGGTGATACGCGTGCGGTGCTCAAAGACAGGGAAGTGCAGGATGACAAAGATGTACTCCTTGTACTCGTCAATCTTGGGGAGCTGGACCTTGCTCAGGCAGTCGTCGAGATCAAGTGGATGGAACGGGTAATTCTGAGCCAGGTGGTCCATCTCCAGACGCGTCGGTCTCTCGATGTTGATCCAGGTGAGGCCTCCGTAGGCAGTCCTGCTGATGCTGGGCTCTTTCTTTCCCGCGCCCGAGGCGCCAACAGCCCCCTCACCCTTGTTTGACACGTTATTCGCCGGGCGCTTCCCCTTGACCGCCGAGAGGAGATTGCTCAGGTAGTCCGAATCAACCCCTTCAATCCCCCAGTCCTTTGGGAGCTCAAAAACTGAAGGCCTCTCCTTGCCCCATAGGGGCAGGTACTCAATACCCTTCTTGAGTAGCCTCGACAGACGATTCCACATAGCCATCAGACAGATGAAAGGTATCTCTCGGCGGCAATCGCGGCAACTGCTCCATCACCGGCGGCACTTACAGCCTGCCGGGCCGAACCTGCGCGGACATCGCCTGCGGCAAACACCCCTGGCAGTTCGGTCTCCATCTGCCCGTTCACCGGAATGAAGCCGCCTGGGTCCAGCGCCATCAGGCCCCGAAGATAGCCCGTGTTGGGACGCAACCCAACCGCCACGAAGACGCCGGAGACGCCTACAGTTGATATGTCTCCGGTTCTGACGTTGCGCAGTCTCAGTTCCCTGACCTGATTGTCCCCAGCAATGGACTCCACCACCGCATCCCAGGAGAACTGTATCTTGGGTTGCGCGAATGCCCTCTCCTGGAGTATTCTGGTCGCCCGCAGTTGGTCGCGCCGATGAATGACGATAACCTTGGTCGCGAACCTGGTGAGGAAGAGCGCATCGTTCAAGGCAACGTTTCCCCCTCCCACCACAGCAACGACTTGGTCACCAAAGAAAGCTCCGTCACAAGTGGCACAATAGGAGACACCCCTTCCCCTGAACTCCTCCTCCCCGGGCACCCCCAGTTTGCTGTGTTCCGAGCCGCTCGCGATGACCAGCGCCCTGGCACGATACTGCGCTTCGCCAGTGCTTACAGCCTTCTCGTCACCCCTGAGCTCCACTTTCTCCGCCCGGGCCATGACGATCCCCAGTCCTTGCTTTGTTGCCTGCTGTTCCATCAGAGAGCCCAACGCAGCGCCGGAGATGCCCTGCGGAAACCCCGGGAAATTCTCCACAACCTCCGCATTTGCTATCTGGCCCCCAGGAACAGCTCTCTCAAGCAGCAGGGTACGCAATCTCGCCCTCGCCGCATACATGCCTGCGGTCAGCCCCGCCGGGCCACCACCCACGATGATCAACTGATAGGTATCAGTCATGGTTCAGACAAGCCGCCATGGAAATCCCAGCAGCGCCAGCGTCCTCTATTCCGCGATCTGGATTTGGGGCTTCTTTGGGATTTCGGATTTAGGACTCAGGATTTCGTCCTTGGGGCACTGCCCCAAATCCCGTAGCAGGGTATGTCGTGCGCTTCCCTAACCTTTGCCTGTCAGCGCGGCGTCCAGTTGCCTTTTCAGCTCGGCCTTGGCCTTGAGCCCCACGATCTGGGTCATCGGCTTGCCGCCCCTGAACAGGAGCAGGGTGGGAATGCTGCGAACGTTGTATCCGTTGGCGACCCCCGGGTTATCGTCCACATTCACCTTCGCGAACCCTACCCGGCCTTCGTACTCCCTGGCCAACTCATCCACCACCGGAGCCACGGCCCGACACGGCGCGCACCACGGGGCCCAGAAGTCAACCAGGAACGGGATCTTGGCCTCGACGACAACCTGTTTGAAGCTCTTCTCATCCAGATCAACAGGCTTAGCCATGACGTCCTCCGAGTGAAGGGCGGGGGCAAGCTAGCCCCTTATCGCCTCGGCCAGTTCCAGCGCCACCGTGCGTTTGGCAGCAACCATGGCGCTCTTAATTGCCCGTGCATCGCTGCGGCCATGGGCCACGATGACACTGTGGTTGACGCCGAACAGAAGGGCGCCGCCGTACTGCCTGTAGTCCAGGGTACCGATGACGGAGCGAAATGTGGGTTCAAGCCGATCTGCGGACGTCTTGAGGTTGGGATCCTCCGTCACAGCCTTCCACAAAGAGCCGACCAGCATCTCACCGATGCCCTCACCCAGCTTCATCACCACGTTGCCGGTGAAACCGTCTGTTACTATGACATCGGCAATCCCGCTGGCAATATGCCTGCCCTCTATGTTGCCGATGAAGTTCACCTTCGCCTTCCTCAACATCTTGTTAGCCTTCTGAACCTCCTGGCTGCCCTTCGTGTCTTCCTCACCGCTGGAGAGCAGTCCGACACGAGGGCTTTCGATGTCGAAGACCTTCTCCATATAGATGCTGCCCATGTGGGCAAACTGGACAAGCCATCCCGCCTTGCAATCCGCGTTTGCGCCCAAGTCCAGGCAGAGAACCGGACCCGTATGGAAAGGGAAAACGGCGCCCAGAGCGGGCCGGTGAATGCCTTTGCGCTTGCCCAAGATCAGGCAGGCGGCTGTCATCACCGCCCCAGTGTTGCCCGCGGAGACGAAGGCGGCCACCTCCCCCTTCCTGAGCAGTTCCATGCCAACTACGATGGACGAGTCCCTCTTCTCCTTGATCGCCAATACCGGGCGCTCGTCCATCGCCACCACCTCAGTAGCATTGATGACGCTTATCTTGGGGTCGGCAAAGCCCTGCCTGGCCAATTCCCGCTCCACGACCTCCTCCCGCCCCACCAGCACCACCTCTATGCCCTCATCGCGGGCTGCCGCGATACCCCCCTTGACTATCTCCTCAGGAGAATGGTCGCCGCCCATAGCATCTAAGGCAATCCTCGGCTTCGCCGGAGCTTTCTGTTTGCCCACTCCTGGTTCCCTCCCACAGGTCGCAACGCCCACCCCAGCGGGCGGTGACCCTATCGTTTTGCGAGACCTGCGCTATCTCGCATAGCTTGGGGCACGCCCTGCATTCAAAGAAGGATGCCCGGTAGCTTGCCCGCCCCGCTTCGAACCCCGCAAAGACGGTGGCCTTGCCGCTGTGCGACATCT
Source organism: uncultured Dehalococcoidia bacterium (assembly GCA_964490995.1). Taxonomy (GTDB): domain Bacteria; phylum Chloroflexota; class Dehalococcoidia; order SZUA-161; family SZUA-161; genus CAZBET01. The sequence continues at coordinate 8,923 of CAZBET010000007.1, read as the reverse complement.
CCTCACGGGCAAGCAGCGCGGCCCCGATGGCGCCCATCGCCTCGTGATAACGAGGGACGAGCACCTCGGCGTTCAGTGCCTCTCGGAGGGCACGAACAATCCCCTCGTTGAAGGCAACTCCTCCCTGGAAAACGATTGGGCGTAGCATTTCCTTTCCCGTGACAACGTCGTTCAAGTAGTTTCGCACCAGAGCGCGGCACAAGCCGTACATTATGTCCCGTGTCTCGTGCCCCATCTGCTGCCTATGGATCATGTCGGACTCCGCGAATACTGTGCATCGAGAGTCAATGCGTACCGGAGCCTTGCTCTGCAGCGCTAGCATCCCGAAGTCTTCGATCCTCACGTTAAGCCGGGATGCCTGCTGGTCGAGAAAGCTGCCGGTCCCCGCCGCACAGACTGTGTTCATGGCGAAATCGGCCACAAGGCCGTCGCGGATGAGAATCAGCTTTGAATCCTGGCCCCCGATCTCGATTATCGTACGTACGTCGGGGATGTAATGCAGGGTGCCCGTGGACTGCGCCGTGATCTCGTTCTTCACCAGGTCCGCACCCAGAATGACTCCGGCGAGGTACCGGGCGCTGCCGGTGGTGCACACGCCGCTGATCTTGCTGTGGGGAGGCAACCGACCCTGGATGTCCTCAAGTCCCCGCTGGATTGCCGAAAGCGGCCTCCCGTGGGTTCGAAGGTAGGTGCACGCGATGAGTTCTCCGCCCTCTCCCACCAGGGCGAACTTAGCCGTCACCGCGCCGACGTCGACACCGACATAGACATCCATCTCGCGTTGTCATCCCCAAGAGCCATCGGCTGCCCTACCTCGGCACCAAAGACTCTATCCTCTTCCTCCTGGCTTGGTAAGCCCTTTTCCTCGCCCTCACCTTCTCCGGCGGATGGTCCATCACTTCCATCCACTTCTGCGCCCAGCCGTACTCCCGTTCCCAGATGGGCGCGTACAGTTCCTCCACATCACGTGCGTAAGCGTCCAACCCCTTGGTCAACTCGGCATCGGTGAACGTCTTCTCCGCACCTTCGTGCGTGGGATGGGCCCCCCACGCCTTCAGAGCGGTGCGCATTACCTTGGGGTGGTCAATGATGGGGCAGGGCCGCAGGGTGTTGTAGCTGAAGGGCTGCATCGCCCTCAGCCCTCTGAAAAAGGGCGAGTTCAGCGCCTCTGCCAGGGAGCTATTCCTGAGATTGTGGGTAGCGTAGTGGACGAAGATGCACGGCTCGACGTCCCCCCTATGGTTGACATGGAAGTAGATGCGCCCGCCATTGATGCAGCCAGCGGTTAGCGGGCCGTCGTTCCAGAAGTCTACTATCAGCACGGGCTTCGTGCTGCGAAAGCGATTGACCGCCAAGCGGAGCTGGTTCCTCTGAGCTGCCGTCGGCATCAGGGATAGATCAGGGTCTCGCCCCACTGGCATGTACAGGAAATACCACCCGTAGAGAGCGCCCTTCTCAATCAGAAGATCTATGAATTCGTCACTGGTGACGAAACCGGTGTTGTGACGGTCGACCTTGACGCTGAAGCCGAAGAGGCAGCCAGCTTCCCTGAGGTTGTCCATCGCCTTTATCGCCCGCTGGAAGGCGCCTTTGCCCCGACAGGCGTCCGTCTGCTCCTGAAAGCCCTCAATGCTAATCATCGGAGCCACGTTGCCCAGATTGACCAGCTTATGAGCCAGGTCACGGTCGATCAATGAGCCATTCGTGTACGGCTGGAAGCAAGCCCTGGGATGCTTCCGGAAAACATCGAGCAACGCCCGGTAGACAAAGGGCTCGCCGCCCAGAATGGGGATGAACTTGATCCCGATCTCCTCGGCCTCGGTTACCACCCTATCGAAAAGCTCGGGCGACAGGTCATCGTCCGTTGTGCAGTTCCCGGCATAGCAGCCGACGCACTTGTAGTTGCATCTCATTGTCGGGGAGAGCAGCATCACAGAGGGAGGATTAAAGCCATACTTGGCCCTGAGCCTGTCATAGACCTGTTGGTCGCGGAAGAAGAGGCTCACTATCATGTTGGCGAGGTAGTTCTTGCGCACCTTGGGATGTATGCTTCTCAGTGCCCTGGCGAGAAATGCGGCCCCGGGGCTGCCCTCCCCGAGCCAATTGCCTATCCATGCGGCAATCATCTTCTGATGTTCGGTCTTGGCCACAGTGTTGAAGGTGGCTGCAAGTCGCCGGTAGTTCTCCCCCGAGGAGTGGCCAAGAAGCGCTAGACTCTGGCTGACGACCGTCTCAGCTATCTCGCGCTTGAGCTTCCCGTAGAGCCCCTTCTGCCGAACCGATACAGCACTCATCGTACCCCCTCCCATGGCAGACTCGCCCACTGCCTCCAAGGACGACCCGAATCTATCGACTCAGCTTCTGAGAACCTCCCCAGACGTCGGTATTGCCGGCCCCGTCGCCTGCATCTTATTAGGCATAAGTATAGATAGAATCAGCTTACGGGTCAAGAGAAGTGGGACGCGAAGTCCTTGCCCAGCGGGAACCTCAGCTTATCGCGTTCTCTATGTGTTCCAGGCGCGAGACCCTTCCGTCAGGCGAGAGTTCCACTGCCACCACGTCGATGCGCCATGAGGAAGGGCTGTCATGAGACTGGATGTACGTTTCAGCCACTGAGGCCAGCTTCTCCCTCTTCCGGGCAGTAACCGACTCCTCAGGAGTCCCAAAACCACTGCTCGCCTTGGTGCGCACCTCCACGAAGACCAGGCACTCGCCCTGCCGGGCAATGATGTCAATCTCACCTTGCCGGCAGCGGAAGTTCCTCTCCACTATCCGGTAGCCGCGCTTCTTGAGGAAATCGGCCGCCAGCTTCTCGCCGAGGGCCCCGACTTCCCCCCGCCTTGAGGGCACGTTGCGAGCCATATCAGCCCTTCTCCTCCTTCACCTCGTTCTGGGTCAGCCCATCGGTGGGTTTCACTTCGCTACACCCACCCTACCTGGGGAGTCTTCACCAGCAACCCCCATCCATAGCGCGGGTGCTCTGCCACCCGCGTTTCGCTGCGTCACGGCCTCAGTCGGGCCGCGCAGAATCAGGACAGCTTCTGCAGAGGGGCCAGGCTCACCAGGAACCTCTTAATCTTTGCCTCTCCCTTGAAGGCAATTGTGACTTGGTGATCGCTGCCCATGGTCAAACAGTTGACCACGATGCCCTCACCGAACATGGCATGGCTCACATGATCGCCCGCCTTCAGCGCGGGTGCCGAACGCACTTCTGCGGCCTGCGCTCCGCGCCCTCGGTCACTGGGTGTTTGGGCGAGACCTGGCGGTGGGTTCCGCTCTGCTGCACCCACCCCACCGGGCTGTGCCCCCGCACAGGTCACCAGACCCGAAGGTATATCGGCAAGGAAGCGCGACGGCTTGTTGCGCGTGCTGCTGCCCATGAGGCTGCGTTGCTGGGCATAGACCAGATAGACCTTCTTCTTGGCCCTGGTTATGCCGACATAGCAGAGCCGCCGCTCCTCTTCCATCTGGAGCGGATCGGGGAACGACCTGAAATGGGGCAGAATGCCTTCCTCCAGACCCACGATGAAGACCACGGGGAATTCCAGACCCTTCGCCTGGTGCAGCGTAATCAGGGTGACCGCATCGACCTTCTGATCGAGATCGTCGACATCCGAGACCAGCGCGACCTGCTCCAGGAAGTAGGCCAGGCTGTCCCGCGGCTCGAAGTCGCGGAACTCGGCGGCCACGGTGCGCAGCTCCAGAATGTTGTCCCACCTGTCCTCGCCGTCCGGATTGCCAAGCGTATACTGCTTGTAGCCGGTCTTCTTGACCACATGGTCAAACAGGTCGAGCGCATTCTTCTCCTGGCCGGCGGCGACAAGCTCTTCGAGCAACTTGAGGAAGCCGGTCAGCGCCTGCGCACTGCGAGTGGCAAATGGGGTTTCATCCTTTCCCTCGGCCACGAGTTTGAGCGCATCGCAGTACGGCAGCCCCTTCTCATTCGCCCACCTGGTGAGTTCAGCGAGGGTGCGCTCCCCGATCCCACGGTTAGGGACGTTTATGATGCGCAGCAGGCTGACGCCATCGCAGGGGTTGTAGACCAGCCTCAGGTAGGCGACGATGTCCTTGACCTCACGGCGTTCATAGAAGCGCGTCGCACCCACCAGCCGGTAGGGAAACCCATAACGAACAAACGCCTCTTCGAGGACCCGCGACTGCGCGTTGGTGCGGTACATGACGGCGCAATCGCCCGCCTTCCACCGGCCACTGGCCACCAGCTTTTCCACCTCGCTGACCACGAAGTGCGCCTCTTCGTGCTCGCTGTAGGTCTGGGCGACCGTCATGGGAACACCGACCTCGTTCTCCGTCCAGAGCCGCTTGTCCTTGCGCTGCTGGTTGGCGGTAATTACGCTGTCGGCAGCTTCGAGAATGGTCTGCGTCGACCGATAGTTCTGCTCCAAGAGCACAACCTTGGCATCCGGATAGTCCTTCTCGAAGTCGAGGATATATCTCAAATCGGCGTGCCTCCACGAATAGATAGATTGATCGGGGTCGCCCACGACGCAGATATTGCGGTACTTCCCGGCAAGCTGCTTGGACAGGATGTACTGGGCCAGATTGGTGTCCTGAAACTCATCTATCATCACATGCAGGTAGCGCGACTGATACCTCGCCAGGATATCAGGGTGACCGCCGAACACATGGACGGTTCTCATGATCAGGTCATCGAAATCCAGAGCGTTGCTTTCGACCAGAAGCTCCTGGTAGCGCTCATAAACACGTGCCACGACCTCCTCGAAGTAGCTGGCAGTGCGAGCGCGGTACTCCTGCGGAGCGAGAAGCCGAGCCTTGGCCGACGAGATTGCCGCGCCCATGCCGCCTGGAGGGTACCGCTTGGGATCAAGCCCCAACTGCTCAATACTGCGCTTGAGCAGGCTGAGCTGGTCCCCCTCATCGTAGATGACGAAGTTCCTGTCCAGCCCGACGTTCTGGGCTTCCATGCGGAGGAAGCGAGCACACGTGGCGTGGAAAGTGCCCAGGGTCAGTCCCTCGACGGTCCGCCCCAGAAGGCCGTATACTCTTTCCCTCATCTCGCGGGCGGCCTTGTTGGTGAAGGTGACGGCCAGGACGCGGCTGGGGCTGACGCGGCAGACTCTGATGAGGTACGCTACGCGGTGCGCGATGACCCTGGTCTTGCCCGAACCCGGCCCGGCCACGATGAGCACCGGGCCCTCGATAGTCTCGACGGCCTCCTTCTGAGCGGGGTTCAGACCAGCCAGCACATCCATGTTTGCCCTTGCACCGAGGCCATTATAGCAAACGCGCGGTCAGTGTGTTCAACTAACGTCGGCGACCTTCAAGACCTTGACATTGGTATACAGTTTGTATACTCTGGAGAAGAAGGATGCGGTTTGTGCTTCGTATAGAGTGTCTGGAAATCGATGACCATATTCTGGAGAAGATTGAGTCGAGGCACGGTATTTCTTTCGGCGAGGTGGAGGAAACTTGCCTTTCTGACAGGCGGCACGTCAGGAAGAGCAAAGAGGGCCTGTACAAGGTCTTCAGCCAGACGGCGGCGGGGCGGCACACACTGGTAGTCTCGGTCAACCTAGGCGCGGGCAACTGGAAAGTGGTCACCGCGCGCGAGATGACGGACAGCGAGAGGCGACTCTACTTCAGGGCTACGAAGGGTGGGTGATATGACGAATCTCGATAAGGCAATCGAGCGCATCGAGCAGGGGGACGCCTGGGACGAGCGCGATGAGGTTGTCCAGGTGGAGACGAAGAAACCTCTGGACAAGGTCATCCCCGTTCGGCTTTCGGCCGACAAGTGGGAGGAATTGAGAAGGGAAGCCCGGGAACTTGGCGTCGGCCCCACCACTCTTGCCCGCATGTGGTTGCTGGAGCGATTGCGCCAGAAGACGAAGACACGGGCGTAGGCCCCCGGCCGTAGGGGCAATTCGTGAATTGCCCCCAAGCCATCCCCGTTGAGATTCGCGAATCGGCCCGTCCCCGGCGCGCGCTGCAAACGACGTTGGCCTTACTGACGAGGCTCAGTACGTGAAAAACGGCCGGTCTTTGGTGATGACGGTCTTCTCTGCGGCGAGCTGGTCGCGGAGATACTTTGGCAGCGAGAGCATCCCCTGGTGGGCAAGCCCATCGTAGAAGCGGAGCTTCCTGGCCACACGGCTCGCCACCCTGCGGTCCACCTCCTCCGAAGCAAGCTGGCGGGGGTCCAGGCTTTCCGACGCTACCGCGAACCCCCACGGACCACCGAAAGAGGGGATCTGCGCGTCGTACGGCGCAACTATGGGGAACACCGCCCGCAGCGTGTTCACGACGGCAAGGAAGGTGGATGAGACCAGAAGGCTCGTGGTGCCGGCCTGAAGCGCCATGACGCCTCCCGGCTTCAGCTTCTTCTTGAGGCCCTGATAGAACTCCCTGGTGAAGAGCAGATACGCCGGCCCTTCTTCGAGCGGCTCGGTCAGGTCGAGGATCATCACGTCGAACCTGTCCCGCGTTTCCGCAAGATACTTCTGAGCGTCCCGAAAGATAAGCTCGACGCGCCTGTCCTGGAACGCCCCCGCGCTGAGGGAGGGCAGGTACTTCTGGCAGATCGCGGGCACCTTCCTGTCGATATCGACCATCACCGCTTTCTTCACCGTGTTGTGCGCCAGCACTTCCCTCAGCGTGGCCCCCTCGCCACCACCGGCAACGAAGACAGCCTCGGGCTTCGGGTGAGTGATCATCGCCGGGTGAACCAGCGCCTCGTGGTAGATGAACTCGTCCGACTCGCTGCACTGTATCTTGCCGTCCAGGATGAGGCACCTGCCGAAAGTCGGGGTATCGACGATTTGAATGGACTGGTACTTCGATTTGCCGGTGTAGGGCATTGCGCTGACGCTGAACTGCTGAATGAGGTCGGGGGTGACACAGTCATAGAACCAGTTGGTCGCGATTTCTCTCATGAGCTAGAACCCCCTTTTCAACTCGACGATCGCGGGATTCTTGCTCTCCAGCCTCTCCACGATGTATTTGGCCGCATCGTCGGGGCTGAAGGCGTCGCCGTGGGTGAAGATGTCGATGGCCGCATAGCGGTACTCCGGCCAGGTATGAATACAGAGATGAGCGCCGGTAATCAGCACCACCCCACTCAGGCCCTGGGGCAGGAATCTGTGGAAGGACTCGCCAAGTACTGCGCTGCCCGCTTCCGTGGCCACCGCCGCGAGAACGCCCTTGATGAAGTCCATGTCGTCAAGCCTGTCCTGCCTGCACTCCTTCAAATCGAGAAGGAAATGCCTCCCCAGAGTGCCCAAGTCCCCACCCCCGATGAGTGTTGTCACCATGATAGAGGATGCCATTGCTTTTCTCAAACGTGTTGCCCGCAGTCTATTGGGATGCTATCATAATACCACCGCTTCGATGCCGAACGGAGGCGCATGGCGAACGCAGTCCTGGTAGTGGACATGCTCAAAGGCTTCATGGAGAAACGCTATCCCCTCTACTGCGGCGACAAGGCGCGCCGGATAATCCCCAGAATCGCAAAGCTCCTCGAAAGCGAACTGAGGAAAGGCTCGAGAATCTACTTCGTCTGTGACCGCCACGCCCCCAACGACCTCGAGTTCAACACCTACCCCCCGCACAGCATCGCCGGGACCGAGGAGGCGGAGATCATTCCGGAGCTCCGCGGCTACCCCGGAGAGGTGATAGCGAAGAACCGCTACAGTTGCTTCTTCAACACCACCCTCGACGATAGACTGAATGAGTTCAAACCCGACAGACTTATCATCTGCGGCGTCTGCACCGACATCTGCATTTTGCACACCGTCGGCGACGCCCGAAACCGCGACTACGAAGTGGAAGTCCCCACTGACTGCGTCGCCACGTTCAATGAAAGCGTGCACGAGTGCGCTCTGGAACATATGAAGAAAAGCCTTGGAGCCAGGCTCGTGAGCGTGGAGTGACTGTGCAAAGGCCCGAGTTCGAAGCCCATCCTTCTGTCCTGTCCGGGGAGACCGCCGACATCTACTTCCTGCGCACCAGGGAGATACTGCAGAAGGAAGGGGTCAACCCGGTCGTCACGATGGAGGTCTTCGCGAGCAGGGCCGGCGTGGTCTGCGGCATGAGAGAGATGAAGGCTTTGCTCGACCGGGTGCTGCCGCAGGGTAGTCAGGTCTGGGGGCTTTCCGAAGGCGACCGCATGGAGAGGAAAGAGGTTGTCCTGCGGATCACGGCCCCATACCAGTCCTTCGGGGTATACGAGACCGCAATCCTGGGGATTCTGGCTCACAGCAGCGGCTGGGCAACCGCGGCGCGGGAATGCGTCGAGGCAGCGCAGGGCATCCCGATCACCAGCTTTGGGGTCCGCCACATCCATCCCCTCGTTGCCGGCATCATGGACTATGCAGCCGTCGTAGGCGGTTGTGCGTCGTGCTCCTCGGTGGCGGGGGCGAAGCTAGCGGGGGTCGCTCCCATGGGCACGATGCCACACGCCCTCATCATTACCTTGGGCGACACGGTCCGGGCAACCCTGGCCTTCGATAGGCACATGCCGCCTGACGTGCCTCGCATCTCCCTCGTTGACACGTTCAAGGACGAGCCAGAGGAAAGCGTAGTCGTCGCGCGAGCAATGCAGGGGAGACTGGCTGGGGTGCGACTGGATACGCCAGCGGAGCGCGGGCGTGTGAGCCCTGAGCTGGTCAGCGAGGTCAGGGCCTGGCTGGACCTGGCGGGGTTCAAAGAGGTGAAAATATTCGTCAGCGGCGGCCTCGACGTTGAGCGCATCAGACTGTTCGTGCAGAGCAAAGCGCCGGTTGATGGCTTCGGGGTAGGCAGCTACATCAGCGGCGCCAGGCCCATAGATTTCACCGCCGACATTCATGAGATAGAAGGGAAGCCCATAGCCAAGAGGGGCCGGATTCCAGGCATTACCCCAAACCCCAGGCTGAAACGCATCGTCTGAGAGGACGAAGACCGGGCG
>CAZBET010000006.1:0-17772 GCA_964490995.1 uncultured Dehalococcoidia bacterium | reverse complement strand
TGCAGTCGAACGCGATCCATGACAAAAGAGTAGGGGCGTTCGATTGAACGCCCCTACGTAGGATTCGCAGCCGTTGCGAAAACCAGCCCCGAGTCACGCTCTAACCAGCAAGCAGCTCCTTGACCTTGTTGATAAACGGAGGCAGGATCTTCTTGAAATCACCGACCACGCCGTACTGGCACACTTTGAAGATATTGGCTTCCGGGTCCTTGTTGATGGCAACCATGTTCTTCGAACCCGAGCAGCCGGCCAGATGCTGGCTCGCCCCCGACACCGCAACGCCGATATACAGCCTCGGAGTGACCAGCTTGCCGGTCAGACCCACCTGGCTGGTCGCCGGCAGCCATCCCGAGTCGCAGGGCGGCCTCGTTGCCCCCACAGCTCCACCAAGAAGCTTGGCCAGATCCCGAAGCTGCGCGAAAGCCTCTGGCCCACCCATGCCTCTGCCGCCGACTACCACAACCTCGGCGTCCTCGAGCTTCACACCTTCAACCTTCTCTTTGACCTTCTCCACGAACTTAACCTTGATCCTCGATGCATCTATCCCTGCATCGAAGGGTATGACCTCGCCCTTCCTGGCGTCATTCTTCTCCAGAGCCGACATGCTCTTCGGCCTCACCGTCGCCATCTGAGGACGACTCTGCTCACAGACGACGATGGCCAGGGCGTTCCCGCCGTAGACCGGCTTGGTCTGCCGCATCAGCTTCGTCGCCGGGTCAATGCTCAGCGCCAGGCAGTCCATTGTCAAGCCTGTGCCCAGCCTGAACGCAAGCCTCGGGCCAAGGTCACGCCCCATGGGTGTCTGCGCCATGAGGACGATATTGGGCTTGACCTCCTTGCACAGCTTCTCCATCGCCGCCACGTATGAGTCGGTAACGTAGTCCTTCAGCAGAGGGCTTTCGACGACATAGACACTGTCCGCTCCGAACGCAATAGCCTCCTGAGCCAGCCCGCTGACCTTGTCACCGAGAAGCGCCGCCGACAGCTTCTCACCGAGGTCGTCGGCAAGCTTCCTCCCTATTCCCAGCAGTTCCATAGTCACCGAGGCCAGTTTCCCCTCTACGCACTCCCCGCAAATCAGAACGCCTTTGCCATCAGCCATCTCAATTACCTCCTAATTCTCCTCAGGTACTGCCTAAATCAGCTTGACTTCCCTGAGTTTGAGCGCCAGTTTGGTCGCCGCGTCTTCCTCGTTCTCACCCGTGATGACCTCGCACTTCGACTCTCGAACCGGTATGAAGAGCTCGAGCATCTTGGTATGCGCACCGGCAGCGCCCAGTTTGGACGCGTCAGCGCCGATTTCTTTGGCGTTCCATACGGGCACTTTCTTCTTGGCGGCCGCCATGATCCCCTTCAATGTGGCGTACCTCGGCTCGCCAAGTTCGTTGCTCACCGTTACCACAGCGGGCAGCGTGGTCTCCACGACCTCATAACCGTCGGGCAGGGCCTTCTCCACTCGGGCCTTGCCGTCCTTGACCTCGATCTTCTTGGCTATCGTGACGCCAGGTATCCCGAGCATCTCGGCAACACCCGAGCCCACCTGACCCATGTCGAAGTCCCCAGCCTGGCGCCCGCAGAAGACAATATCGAAGGCCCCGACCTTCTTTATCGCCAGAGCCAGCACATACGCTGTAGAAGTGCTGTCAGAGTCCGCGAATGCTGGATCGTTGAGCAGGAAGGCTTCGTCAGCACCCATCGACAGCGTGTGCTTCAGCACCTTCTCGGCCGACGGGTCCCCCATGCTGAGCACCGTCACCTTGCCCCCGTGGGCATCCTTCAACCGAAGGGCGGCCTCAACGGCCTGCTCATCGAAGGGGCTGATCACCAGTTGCCTGTCCTTGGCGGGAATGGCGCGCTTGGCCACCGGATCGATCTTGAAAGCAGCCGCAGGGGTTTCTGGATCCGGGATCTCCTTCACGCAGACAATGAAATTCACGGCTCCGCCTCCTCTAGACATTAAAATGGCTTTATCTCGACGGCTCCCAGCGAAGCCATCGAAAAGCCACCTACAAATCTAGCATACCAGCCGATGGAGTGTCAAGCAAAACGGCCAGCCGCCAAGCTCGAACGGCCTCATGCCGGCTTCTCCCCAAGCCTTTATTCAGCCTGACCCCACCTGGCGCGGACTTCATCCCGGGCACCTGCCTGACCAGCGAACGTGCTCCCGGTGCTCCGCCCCTTTCCGGCCCGTGGCTGGGGCAGAACTCGCGCAGGCCCCATTTGGCAGGACACACACCGTATGCTAAGATAACTCCCTGGACGCCCTTAGACGAGTTGAGCACCCATGAACTGGCTTGACGGCCTCATCATCTTCGTGGTCCTCATATGCATGTTCCTCGGGTACAGAAGGGGTCTGCTGGGCACCCTCATCATGCTGGGGGGCATCGTCCTCGCCATAGTCATGGCCGGGTGGTTCTACAGCCCCGTGGCCAACTGGCTCTCGAACTACCTCGAAAGCTGGACTCAGGCGAGGGTGGCTGCCTTTATTGTCATCTTTGTGGGGATTCTGGTAGTTGCTCTGACCATCTCCTGGCTGCTGGACAGATTCCTCAGCCTGGCGCACATAGCCTGGCTCAACAAACTGGGTGGCATCGTCATCGGCCTGGTCATAAGTGCCCTAGCCTGGGGCGCGGTTCTATCGCTGATCGTCAAGTTCTCCTGGGGGAACGTCGAGGGGACAGTACGAGGCTCGGCCATCGCCGACTTCCTGATGGACAAGTTTCCCTTCGTCTTGTATCTCCTCCCCAACGACTTCGAGGGGGTGCGGCGTCTGTTCACCTAGGCACTCCCGCCGCATGACTATGAAAGCACGCCAACTTCACGACTGGCAGATCACTCGCGACCAGGCCGTAGAAACGCAACGTCGACTGGCGGCCATGGTTTCCAGACGAGACGAAACCGTGGATGTGAGCCTGGTCGCTGGCGTCGATATCTCCGCGCCCGACGCGAACGGAGTCGCGAGGGCAGCAGCAGTCGTCTTGCGCCTTCCTGAACTGACGCTCGTGGAGGCCAAGGTCGTCGAGCGACGCGTCACTTTCCCCTACATCCCTGGCCTCCTCTCCTTCAGAGAATCCCCGCTGATCCTGGCCGCCTGTGAGGCTCTGGATAGCGAGCCGGACCTCATCCTGGTTGATGGCCAGGGGATCGCCCATCCCAGGAGGTTCGGGCTGGCATCACACCTGGGACTGCTTTGGGACAGGCCGACGGTCGGCTGCGCCAAGTCAAGGCTCTGCGGCGACCACCAAGTGGTAGGCTTCGAACAGGGCTCATACTCAGAAGTTATCCATCAGGGCGAGTTGGTGGGAGTAGCGCTCCGCACGAAGCGCGGCGCAGGTCCCGTGTATGTTTCGATAGGGCATAGGGTAGACCTGAAAGCTGCCATATCCTGGGTACTGGCCTGCTGCCGCGGCCAACGCCTGCCGGAGCCGACCAGGCTGGCCCATCTCGCCGCCAGCGGGCAGGTCCGACCCACGCCACACAGAGAGCTAGCTGCGCCGCAGCGGATCAGGCTGATCTAGGCCAAAGCTCTATCGCAAGAGAGGGTAAGATGGAGGAACAGAAGCAAAGGCTAGAGGCCCTCAGAAGCCGCATCTCCAGCACTCTGGTGCATCTTTGACATCCCAGCCAAAGAGAAGCGGATAGCTGAGCTGGAACAAGAGACTTCACACCCCGACTTCTGGCGGAACCAGGACAAGGCGCAGCAAACCATGCGCCAGATCGCGCAACTGAGGAGCCTTGTGAACACATGGCGCGACCTGGAGACGAAGGTTTCGGACCTCGCCACTCTCATCGACCTATCGCTTGCCGAGGGAGACCGCTCACTGGAGGAGGAAATCTCCACCGAGGCGCAAGCCATCGAGCGCACTCTGGGAGACCTGGAATTCCAGCTACAGCTCGGCGGCGAGTACGATGGCAGAAGCGCCCTCATCGCGATACACGCCGGCGCCGGGGGCACCGAATCCCAAGACTGGGCCCAGATGCTCCTCAGAATGTACCTGCGCTGGGCAGAGCAGCACAGCTACGAAACCGAGATCATCGAGGTCTCGCCTGGCGAGGAAGCTGGCGTGAAGAGCGTCCTCACTGAAATCAGGGGTGAGTACGCCTACGGATACCTGAAAGGGGAGCGAGGCGTTCACCGGCTCGTTCGAATCTCTCCTTTCGACGCATCACATAGCCGCCACACCTCCTTCGCGCTGGTGGAGGCCATGCCGCTGGTCGAGAGAGAGATCGATGTCACCATCGACCCGGACGACCTCAAAGTGGAAGCATTTCGATCCAGCGGCCCCGGCGGCCAGCACATGCAGAAAACTAGCAGCGCTGTCCGCATAACGCACCTCCCCACAGGCATGGTCGCCACGTGCCAGAACGAGCGCTCGCAGTTGCGAAACAAGGAGACCGCCCTCAAGGTGCTCCGCTCCCGCCTGCTCGAACTGGAGCTGGAGAAGAAGGCCGAAGAGCAAGCGAAGCTCAAGGGTGAACACGTCACTGCGGAGTGGGGCAACCAGATACGAAGCTATGTGCTCCACCCATACAAGATGGTGAAAGACCACCGCACAGGGTACGAGACGAGCAATGCAGCCGCTGTCCTTGAAGGCGACATCGACGAACTGCTCAAGGCATATCTCAGGTCGAAGGTGCAGAGTTGAACTGGAGGTTCGCCCTTCTTCCTGTCGTGCTTCTCATCGCCGTGCTTGCCGTGCCCTGCACAGCGGCGGCACAAGTGCAGATTTCGGCATCGTCCAGTACAGAAGTCGAGTTCCCCAATAGCATGACCTTCAATCTGAGGGCAGAGAGCACCGCGCCCGTTACCCAGGCGTTCCTGAACTACTCCATCGACAAGATAGCAACGGTCGCAGCCACCACCGTCATCGAGCTTGAGTTTGAACCCACTTCTGTAGTCGTGACAAGCTGGACGTGGGAGATGAAGAGAATGCTCGGCAGCCTGCCCCCGGGCGCAGAAGTGCGATACAACTGGCTGATACGCGATACTTCCGGCCATGAGCTTCAGACTGCATGGAGGACTGTGGAGTTCGCTGACAGCCACCACTCCTGGAGCACGGTGGCCGGCGAGAACATAACGCTGTTCTGGTACGATGGCGACCTCGCATTCGGCCAAACGCTGCTGGACGCTGCCGAGGACGCTCTGGACACGCTATCCCACGATGCGGGAGCGGAACTCCAGCAGAAGGTCGAGGTATACGCCTACGCCAGCACTCAGGATTTGCACGACGCCATGCTCTTCCCCCAGGAATGGATGGGCGGCGCTGCCTTTCCCGAGTACGGCACTCTCGCCGTAGAAGCGGACCTGTCCGACCTAGCCAGCGCCAAGAGAGACATAGCTCACGAGATGGCCCACCTGGTCACCTATCAGATGACTTTCAACCCTTACAGCGACATCCCCACGTGGCTGGACGAGGGCCTATCGATGTACGCCGAAGGCGACCTGTCCGGCAGCTTCCAAGCAGCCCTGAATAGCGCCGTTGCCCAGAACAGGCTCCTCTCCGTGGAGACCCTCTCCAGCAGCTTTCCGGCCGACATCGAGCAGGCAAGGCTTTCCTACGCCGAGAGCTACAGCATCGTCTCATTCCTGATCCATCAATTCGGGCGGGATAAGATGCGTGACCTGCTGGAGACCTTCAAGCAGGGTTCTACCTATGACCAGGCGCTCCTCGAAGTGTACAGCGTCGATACGGCGGGGCTGGACAACCTGTGGCGCGCGAGCCTGGGGCTCGAACCGGGGCAGTCACCAGCGCCACCGCAGACGAGCGCCACGCCCGACTCGTGGCACATCGGCTGTCGAGCGACACCGGGGGAACCAGTTCACATCAGTGCCCTTGCGTTCGGCGTGGTGGCACTGCTCCTGATGCCGGCAGTGGCCCAGATCATCTATTTCAGAACGCGCAGAGGCAAGAAGTGAGACCGAGGTTGCGACTTCTCCTGGCCGTGCTGGCCGCCGTTGTCGCCCTGTCGCCAGTCGTTTCAAGCTGCGCCCTGGAGGGAAGTCCCTCGAACGGCGCCGCGTCAGACAACACGCTCAACCTCACCGACGCAGGCCCGATAACCCTCGACCCCGCGCTCGCCAACTCCGACAGATCGCTGTCGTATGTCGTTGAGATCTTCAGTGGGCTGGTTAGCTTCGACCCCGCGCTCAATCTGACGCCGGACATCGCCAAGAACTGGGACGTGACCGCTGGCGGAACGACCTATACTTTCCACCTTCGGCAGGGCGTGAAGTTCCATGACGGGAGGGAAGTAACGGCCGCCGACTTCAAGTACTCCATTGAGCGCACATGTGACCCGGCGACCGGTTCGCAGACCGCAGAAATATACCTTGGCGATATCGAGGGGGTGGGCGAAAGGCTCGCCGGTCGGGCTGCCGAGGTCGCGGGTGTCAAGGCAATCGACAATTACACACTCCAGATAACCATCGATGCCCCCAAGCAGTACTTTCTGTCGAAGCTTGCCCATCCTGCGGCTTTCGTTGTGGACCAGGCCAACGTCCAATCAGGGGCAGACTGGTGGTATGAGCCCAATGGCACAGGGCCGTTCCGTCTCAAAGAGTGGCGGGAGGATGATCTCATTGTCTTGGAGAGGAACGACCACTACTACCTCGAGCACGCCAAGTTGGCGAACGTTGTCTATCGGCTATGGAGCGGTATGCCCATGACGATGTACGAAACCGGAGAAATCGACGTTACAGGCGTCGACCTCGGCGACATCGATAGGGTGCTCGACCCTGACAACCCGCTGCATAAGGAACTGACAGTCACGCCACAGCTTAGCCTCTACCTGATAGGTTTCAATTCGAAGCGCCCGCCCTTCGACGACGCCATGGTGCGCCAGGCATTCTGCGAGGCCGTCGACAAACAGAAGATAGTCGACCTTGTGCTCAAGAACGCGGTTGCCAGGGCTGATGGCATCGTGCCGCCTGGCATGCCCGGCTATGACGAGGATATTCGCCCGCTTGCCTTCGACCCATCACAGGCAAGACACTTGCTCGCGGAGTCCAAGTACGGCAATGCCACCAGCCTGCCCTCCGTGACGCTCACTTCAATGGGCAGAGGAATAGTCCCGGACCTGGAGGCCGCCCTGGTTGACATGTGGCGGCGCAATCTCGGAGTGGAGGTGCTGATAAGGCAACTGGAACCGGAGAGGTATGCGGACCTCATAATGCGAGAGAAAGACGAGCTATTCGCGCTTGGCTGGCAGGCTGACTACCCTGACCCGCAAAACTTCGTCGATGTGCTCTTTCACACCGGCACCAGCGCCAACATAGGTGAGTACAGCAATCCGGAAGTAGATGTGTTGCTCGAGAGAGCACGCGTGGAAACCAACGAGGCTGTCAGAATGGCGCTCTACCAGCAAGCTGAGCAAATCATTGTGAGCGACGCCGCCTGCCTGCCCCTGTTCTTCGACATCAGCTACACGCTGGTCAAACCATACGTGAAGAACCTGCCGCTCACACCCCTATGGATCCCCCGCCTCAAGTACGTCTACGTAGAGCCGCGCTAGCCGCCGTCTTTGCCGCCCTTCCCCACCGCCCGCCACACGTGCACAATCCGTTGCAGTGCGACTGCGTTCGATAGCACAGCTATCATCCACAACACCACCAGCATCACCAGAGCAACCTGGCTGAAGATTAAGCCGATCGCCAGGAGGATGACGCGCTCGGGTCGGGTGAATACGCCCACCTCGCACTTCAACCCCAGCCCCTCAGCCCGCGCTCTGACATAGCTCGTCATCATCGAACCCGCAAGCGCCGCACCGACCAGTATTGACTCCTGATAGGCGCCGCGGCTCGCGTAGTACGCAAGCAAGCCCAGAAACAAGACCGCCTCCGAAAGCCGGTCGAACGCGGAGTCGAGCAAAGCGCCAAACTTGGTGCTGCGCCCGGTGGCACGCGCAACCGCCCCATCAAGGAGGTCGAAGGCGCCGGAGAGGATCACGAGGAAACCGCCGAGGAAAAGGTGGCCGGTCGCAAGTACCCAGGCCACAACAGCGGCCAGCAGGAGGCCGACAGTAGTCAGAACATCCGGGCTCAGCCCTGTCCTCGCCAGCAGCTTTGCTGGGACCTCACTTACTCGCTGCCCCAAGGCGCGTCGAGCCTTGTTGAGCACTGGCAGTCTCCTCGTTGACCGTGCGCAGGTGACTCTGCAGCAGTTCCTGATAGTAGGACATCACCTGTCGGGCTACCGTATCCCACCTAAACCCGCTAGCCTTGAGCTTGCCCATCGCCCCCATCGCCTCACGACGCGAGGGATCCCGAAGCAATTGCAGAAGAGCAGCGGCAAGGGCTTGCTCATCCCCAGGCCTCACCAAGAGGCCATCAACGCCATCGCTTACAATGTCTGCATAGCCCATGATCTTGGATGCGACTGTCGGCTTGCCGGCCGCCATAGCCTCCAGCAGCACCAGCCCGAAGCTCTCCTTATCCGTGGCCGGCGAACAGAAAATGTCAGCGCTCTTGTAGTAGCGCGGCAAGTCCTCATACGGAATGTAGCCGACGAAGACGACGTCCTGCAGACGGCGTTGTGCGGCAACCTTCTGGTAAGTGCGCAGGGCCCCATCCGCGGGGCCGACCACGAGCAACCGACACTCAGGGAGCTCTCCTTTCACCCTCTGGTACGCGCCAAGCAGGTGCTTGAAACCCTTCCGTTTCTCCATCCTGCCAACGAAAAGGATGTTCAGCTTGCCATCGCTGAACTGGGGTAGCGGGCTCACCGGGCCCGCGAAGTGCGGGAAATCGATGCCATTGGGGATTATGCGGTACTCGCCTGGGAAGTACTTGCTGACGAACTCCAGCGCTGCGGCGGAGACGGCGATCTTGCCATCGAGCTTCGCGAACCATCGGTTCAGTATTATGGGTTTCCAGATAGGATATCCCCAGCTCCTGCTTCGGTAAGCGTGGAAAGTGCCCACAACCAACTCGCCCGATGCGTGGTGCAACACAGAGGTAGCCAGGGCAGGCATCATGGGCTCGTGGATATGGATGATGTCGAACCGCTCACGTCTCAGCATCTCCGGGATCTGCCTGGAGAACAACAGTCCCGGCGATATCGGGCTGCGGACGACGGAGCCACTCGCACGAATCGGCACAGGCGTTCCGATAACTGTGACGTCGCCGTTGTGGCGGGTCTCCCTGGGCCTGGAGGATGGGGCAATTACCTTCACCATGTGACCCATGCGGGTGAAGTGCTCATCGAGGTGGGCGATGTGCGTGTTCACCCCGCTTGGGTAGGCGTAGTCATAAGGGGAGACCAAGGCTATCTTCACGGTTGCCTTGCTCTAGCTTGCTTCCGCTTGCGCCGCTCCACACTCTTCTCAGCAGCAGCACCCGTTGAGCCTTCGTGCCCAATCCCGGCAATGAAATCCTCGGTCAGCCTTCGAGCTTCCTCATCGGTGTACTGTGCCGGGGGCGACTTCATGAAGTAGGCGGAGGGCCCGACTATTGCACCGCCGAGCCCTCGGTCCAGCGCCAGTTTGCAGCACCTTATGGCGTCGATAACCACTCCGGCGGAATTGGGGCTATCCCACACCTCCAGCTTCAGCTCGACGTTCAGTGGCACATCGCCAAAGGTGCGCCCTTCCATACGGATGTAGCACCACTTACGGTCCAGCAGCCACGGCACATAGTCACTGGGGCCAATGTGGATGTTGTCAGCCCCCATGTCATAGTCAAGCTGAGAAGTGACAGCCCCCGTCTTCGATATCTTCTTTGACTCCAGCCGCTCTCGCTCAAGCATGTTATAGAAGTCGGTATTCCCTCCGAAGTTGAGTTGGTAAGTCCTCTCCAGCTTGACGCCGCGTTCGCGGAACAGCCTGGTGAGAACACGATGCGTGATAGTCGCACCCACCTGAGACTTGATGTCGTCACCGATAACCGGCAGGCCCGTGTTCTTGAACCGATTCTGCCAGTACCTCTCCCGAGCAATAAACACGGGCATACAGTTGACGAAGGCGCACCCTGCCGTCAGTATCTGTTCCACATACCACTTTGTGGCCGCTTCGCTACCTACCGGCAGGTAGCTCACCACAACGTCCGTCTTCGTATCCTTCAGGATACTCACGATATCGGCGGTCGAGCCCGGGGCTTTGCTGATAATCCGCGAGAGATACTTCCCCAGCCCGTCATGGGTCATGCCCCGCTCGACGGTGACTCCGCTATGTGGAACGTCGCAGAACTTTATCGTGTTGTTAGGGGACGTGTATATGGCTTCCGCCAGGTCCTTGCCCACCTTGTTCCGGTCCACGTCGAAGGCCGCCACGAAGCTGATGTTCCCAACGTGATAGCCCCCCAGATTGACATGCATCAGCCCGGGGACGAAATCGCCCTCAGCCGCATTCCGATAGTAGTGCACCCCTTGAACCAAGGAGGAAGCGCAGTTCCCGACTCCGATTATCGCGACGTTGATCTGCCCCAAGGTTTCACCGCTCCTTTCAGGCCGCTCAGACAAGGAACCAGGCAAAGGCACATTCAAACGAAGCTTGCCTCAGACAGAGCCTTGTGCTATTCTCGAAGCCAAGCCAATGGTCTACGACTTCCATACACATACGTCTATAAGCGATGGCGCCCTGTCACCATTGGAACTGGTGAGAAGGGCGCTCATCAATGGTTACCACGCTATTGCGATCACTGACCATGTCGGTATTGGATATCTGGAAAGGCTGATTACCGAGATTGCCGCCGACTGTACGCTCGCCCAGAGACACTGGAACATTACCGCCATCCCCGGGGTCGAACTCACTCACCTACCCGCGGCAGCGATCGCGGAAGCGGCCAAAGCGGCCAAGGAACTGGGCGCGAAGCTCGTGGTGGTTCATGGTGAGACGACCGCCGAGCCCGTCGAGCCAGGCACAAACCTGGCCGCAGTGAAATCCCCCCATGTCGACATCTTGGCACATCCCGGCCTCATAACCCTCGAAGAAGCGGAACTGGCGGCCTCGAACAACATCTACCTCGAAATCACAGCCAGGAAACAGCACTCATCAACCAACAGACACGTCGCCCGGATTGCCCGCCTGGCCGGAGCCAAGACTCTCGTCGATTCCGACGCTCACAGCGAACTGGATCTGCTCACCCCAGAGCTGGCCTATTCAGTTGCCAAGAGCGCTACGCTCAACGACAATGAGATTACCGATACCCTCCAGAACAACCCGCTCACTCTTATCAACAAGCTGCTCGCCCGGTGACCACCACGGAGACAGCGCGGCCCAATCCTTAGCCTTTCCCTAATCTAAATACCGTCGTGCCGCATTTGCCGCACTTGCCTTTCGTCGCGGCCTTGCCGTTCTTCAACTTGACATTGGCGGCGTTCTGGATATCCACCTTCTTCCTACACTTTAAACAATATGCCTGCACTCTACCACCTCCTTCCTGGTTGCTATGACTATACACATGCGGCGCGCGGAATGTCAAGCTTGCCGACGCCTATCCGCGACAACCTTGTCCGGCCACCAACAGCCCGCTTTCGGGTCATAGCGTAGGATGGCAATCAAGCGACCGTCCTCCGAATAGGCACGACGCCGTTCGGTGGATGGCCCATCCTGTGCCAGCACAGGGCAACGCCCGTTGGTTATCGCCACCTCGTCCTCGCCGCCAAAAGTCACCGCGGGGAGGTGAAGCACGGCAATCTCCATGGGGTGAATCAGTTCGGGCCAGAAGCCGCTCCTGAAAGCCTCCTCAATCCGCGAAAGAGTTATGGCGCCGTTTATGTCGAATGGCCCGCTCTTGAGCCGGACCAGGCTCTTGAGATGCGCGCCGCACCCCAGCCTCTCGCCCATATCGTGGGCCAGAGAGCGGATGTACGCCCCCTTGCCGCATTCAACCTCCAGCGTCAGCGAAGGAGGCCGCCACTCCTGCACCTCGATCCGCAAGAACTCCACTTCCCTGGCTTTTCGCGGCGCTTCGACGCCAGCGCGTGCCCAGCGGTACAGGGGCACGCCTCTGTGTTTGACCGCGCTGTACATCGGGGGCAGTTGCTCGACGATGCCAACGAAGGATGCCACGGCGGCGTCCACACGGGTCCTCGTCAGGGCTGTGGTATTGCCCCTGCCGACGACCCTACCAGCGGCATCGTACGTATCGGTGGATACGCCCAGTTCGATTTCGGCCCGATAGGTCTTCCGGCCCTCTAACAGGAACTCCACCAGCCTGGTGGCCCGCCCCAGACACACTGGCAGCACGCCGGTAGCGTCCGGATCCAAGGTGCCCGCATGCCCCACCTTCCGCTCCCCACTCAGCCTTCTAACGAAAGAGACAACTTGGAAGGAGGTCTTGCCCTGGGGCTTGTTTACGTTCAGGATCCCGTCGATGCCCAACCCTAGTCCACTTCGTCCGGACTATCGTGCCGACTCACCTTGTTAATCAAGTCGAGGATGCGGCTCCCGCGCTCGATGGACTCATCGCGTCGAAAGACAAGCTCCGGTATGTAGCGCAACGAAAGCCGCTCGCCCAGACCGCGACGTATGAAGCCGCAAGCGGCCGCGAGGCCTTCGTCAACCTGTTTTTTCTCCTCTTCAGAGCCCATGACGCTGACGAAAACCGTGGCATGTCTGAGGTCCGCCGCGGTGACCACCTCGGTTACACTCAGCACGCCCCTCAGCCTGGGATCCTTTATCTCGCGCAGCAGGAGATTGCTGATCTCTTCACGTATCAGGTCATTGACCCGGGCAATGCGCCGTGTACCAATCTGGCTCCATTCCGAGCCCCAGTCAGTCTACGCGCTCTTTTCGGTAGCACTCAATCACGTCGCCGACCTCGAAGGCGGAGAAGCCCTCGAAGCCCACCCCGCATTCAAACCCCGCCGCTATCTCCCGGACGTTCTCTTTGAAATGCTTGAGGCTCGACACGGACGATTCGTGCACCACCGCGCCACGGCGAAGAACCCTGGCCCCAGTCCCTCGAGTCAGCTTGCCGTCAGTTACGTACACGCCGGCTATCTTGCCCGCTTTCACGCTGAAGACGGCCCTCACCTCGCTGTGACCCTCGACTACATCGGCATACGTCGGCTCCAGCATGCCAGCCAACGCTTTCTCGATATCCTCCACCACCTTGTATATCACCTGGTAGGAGCGTATGTCGACGCCCTCGAGAGCAGCGAGCAACTTCGCCCCCGGCTCCGGTCGTACATTGAACCCAATTACTATTCCTTTCGACGCGATCGCCAACATCACGTCGTTCTCCGTTATGCTGCCGCTTGCAGCATGGACGATCCTTACTCCAACCCCTTCGCCTCCCAGTTGCTCCAGAGACGTCTTTATGGGCTCGAGGCTCCCCTGCACGTCCGCCTTCAGGATTAGGTTAAGCTCTTTGACCTGCCCCGTGCGGATCTGGCTGAAAACGCTGGTCAGCCTGGGCGCCTTGGCAACGCTCGCCCGCTCCCCCTCCGCCTGCCTCTGCTGCGCCTCGGCACGCGCCTCTTTCTCGCCGCCAACGACCTTGAAGGCATCTCCTGCCTGCGGCACGGCGTTCAAGCCCAATACTTTCACCGGCATCGACGGGCCAGCCTTCTTGACCCGCCGCCCCCTATCGTCGAACATCGCCTTGACCTTGCCCCAGGTAGCACCGACAGCGACATTGTCTCCTATGTTTAGAGTGCCAGTCTGCACCAGAGTCGTTGCGAGAGAACCCTTGCTCATGTCCAGGCTCGCTTCAATAACGGCTCCGGCCGCCGGCCGAGCAGGATCGGCCTTGAGCTCCTGAATCTCAGCCACTACGAGCAGGTTCTCCAGAAGGTCCGGTATGCCATCCCCCCTCTTGGCCGAAACGGGAACGCAGACCACGTCACCGCCCCATTCCTCGATGACCACCCCGTTGTCGGCGAGTTGCTGCTTCACTCTGTCAACGTTGGCCTCCGGCTTATCGACCTTGTTGATTGCCACCACGATCGGCACGTCGGCTGCCCGCGCGTGGTCTATGGCCTCGAGCGTCTGCGGCATCACTCCGTCATCGGCGGCAACGACGATTACCGCGATGTCGGTGACCTTCGCCCCCCGCGCGCGCATCGCCGTGAAAGCTTCGTGACCGGGAGTGTCAAGGAAGGTAATCTTCTGACCACGGACTTCAACCTGGTAGGCCCCTATGTGCTGAGTGATGTTTCCCGCTTCCGTGTCCACCACGTTCGTCTGGCGAATGGCGTCCAGCAGCTTCGTCTTGCCGTGGTCGACATGCCCCATGATGGTCACGACGGGAGGACGCGGCTTGAGAGCCGCCTTGTCTTCATCCGCGAATCGCGGCTTCTCCGCTGTGTCTTTCCGAGCCTGCGGCTCCTCCTTCGCCGTGTAGCCAAGTTCAGCAACCACGGTAGCAGCGCTGCTGAAGTCGATGGCCTGGTTTACGTTGGCCATGATGCCTTGGCGCATCAAGCGCTTTATCACCTCGACCCCGCTGACGCCGAGGAGGTCCGCAAGCTGCTTGACTGTCAGCGCGCGCGGAATGACAACCTCTTTTCTGGAGTCCGACTTCGCAGGTATCGGGGCTTCGGCCTGCACGACTTCTCTGTCCTTGCTGACTCTTCGCCTCATGTGCAAGCTCCTTCGGAACTGACCTCAGGGCGCTGTCTGAATCTCGCCGCGCGAAGCAGGCAGTGTCTCACTGTAAGCCACCAGCTCCGCACGCTGGTCCATCACGATCTCCGCCTTCAAAGCCCGTTCCAGACTCCTCTTCTTCAACGCCGTCTCCCAGCACCGCCGACCCTTGCAGAGATAAGCGCCCCTCCCCGCCTTCTTGCCCCGCGGGTCAATCTCAACGCTGCCCTCCGGGGTACGCACGACCCTCACCAATTCCCACTTCGGCCTCTTCTGCCTGCAGAGTATGCAGGAACGCTCCGGAACATGTTTGAGACGCCTCTGGTCCCCCGCCATCTACCGAAACCTACTCCGTCGAAACGTCGTCCAGATCCTCCTCCGCAGTCAATACCTGAACTTTGCCCGCCTTCCTCGCCTTCCCGTCCTCCAGCCTGTCCTCTCTGCCGAACTTCCTCTTCTTGCCCTTCTTCTTGCCCTCGGCCAGGGTATCCCTGGATCCAAAGATATCCTCGCGGAAACGAATCTGCGGCTTCGCCCCAGCCGCCACAACCTCTGCCGGCGGCTCATAGGGTACTGCCTCGACCTCCTTTTCCGCCTCCTCTTCCCCGACCAGTCCAACCCTGCCCACAGGTCCGACCTCGACTTCCTCGGCAACATACCCCATCTCTTCCTTCAAGGGCAGCCGAGCCGCTTCCAGCGCCGCAAGTCTTCCCCTCACCTCTTCAAGCGACTTTGGGCCCAGCCCCGGCAAGGCCCGCAACTCCACGTCCGTCTTCCCCGCGAGATCCCCGACCTTCGTCATACCGTGGCGCAGCAGCAGACTGAACGTGCGCCCCGAAAGCCCGAGCTGCTCCAGCGGCATCTCGTAGTGCTCCGCACTGACGGCAGGAGCAGCCGCCTTCTCAGCTCTTGCCGCCACAGCCTTCGCGGCACCTTCCACAGGCTTCCCCGCCACCTCCCTCACCGCTTCGGCCACAGCCGCGGCCCTCTCGGCCGCCCTTTGCTCTGCCAGAGCCGCCTTGGTCGCCTCGGCGGCCGTTGCGCTCTTTATGTCGATCCTCCAACCCGTAATTCTGGCGGCAAGACGCGCGTTCTGTCCTTCCTTGCCAATTGCCAGCGAGAGCTGGCCATCCGGAACGACCACGATAGCGGTGTTCTCCTTCTCATTTGTGTCTACGCTGACGACCTGAGCCGGGCTCAGCGCATTCCCGATGTAGACCCTCGGTTCGGCATGCCACTGGATCACGTCGATCCGTTCGCCATTGAGTTCGTTCACCACATTCTGAATCCTGACGCCTCGCAGCCCGACACAAGAGCCAACGGGGTCCAAGCCTTCCTGCTTCGCTGCCACTGCCACCTTGCTTCGGTAGCCAGCCTCCCTGGCCACTGCCTTCAGTTCGACGTGCCCATTGTAGATCTCCGGCACCTCGAGTTCGAACAGGCGACGCACCAGGTTCGGGTGAGAGCGCGAGAGTATGAGGCGCGGCCCCTTGTTCGTCCGATTCACCTCGAGCAGGTACAGCTTCAGCCTCTGCCCAACGCGATAGCGCTCGGTCCGCACCTGTTCAGAAGGAGGAAGAACCCCTTCAGTTTTGCCCAGGTCAATGACAACCTGCCTCGGCTCCACGCGCTGCACCACGCCACTCACGATATCACCTTCGCGGTCAGCGTACTCGCCGAAAATGAACTCCCGCTCAGCTTCCCGGAGGCGTTGCAGCACCACCTGCTTCGCAGTCTGCGCCGCGATTCGCCCCGCATGAATGGCCGTCGTTTCGACAGCCAGGATTTCGTCCAACTGCGCGTCCTTCTTGATCTTCCGGGCCTCCGCGAGCGATACCTCCTGATAGGGGTCCTTCGGCTCCTCCACAACCACCTTATTGGTGTAGACCTTGACATCACCGCTCACGGGGTGAATCTTCACGGAGATGTTCTGACGTGCTCCGATCTCATCCTTCTTGAAAGCAGTTGCCAGCGCAGCCTCAACCGCTGAAAAGACCACCTCTTTAGGCAAGTGCCGCTCTGCGGCTAGCTGGGTGATAGCAAGCAGGAAATCGGTCTTCATCTTGCCCAAACCTCCTCTTGGAGCACCGCTTTCCTCCAACCAACAAAAAAGTGGGTTGCACCCACTTTGCTCCAGAAGTTTGTGACGGCAGTATATCACTTCTCGGGGCGAAATGCAACCCCCTCAGGCCATGTGCGGCCCAACGTGCGTCACACACGGCCCGCCAAGGCCGCAAGTCAGCTCCACAGAAGTGCTGCCCCTACCGTCACCGCACGCAACCCTGCCTCCGCCCCCAACGCAGCCAACTGAGACCGCCCCCCACTACCCGCTAGAAGAGCACGTCCGAGCCGATCACCCAGCCCGGAATAAGGACCAGGACAACCAGATAGATGATCCAGCCCACAACGCAGGTGCCTATGGCCCGCCACGTCGAGAAGTCAAGGGCCTGCCTGACCGCCACCACGCCGGCCACCAGTACCCACACCGTTGCGGCGAAGGCTATTACGCCCCCGACAAACGGTATGAAGGAAAAGAACCGAAGGACGCCGGGCGAGTTCGAGAAGCCGAGCGTCCGCAGCAACTGCCCGTAAGTGGCCTCCGTCTCGGGCCCCTTGAAAATCGTTGTACCTAACACGTAGGTCGTCAGCGCCCACAGTAGCCATCCGACTATGGAGGTCCCCAGGCCTATCAGAAGGCCCCAGAGGAACCACAAGCCGCTGGCGTGCGTCATCACCCCGCCTATCGCCGTCCCCAGAGCACTCGCCACGCTGGCGACGACCACGACAGCGAACGCCGACCAGTTCTGGTGGCTGTCGGCTTCGACCTCCTCGTACACGTCTACATTCAACAGAGAGGCGCGCACCATCTTGTCCCAAATTGACGACGTACGGTACACCCTCGGGGTCGTCTCACCGGTCGTCATCTTTCCCCCTCCTTCACTCAGTATCGGCCGGCGGCGGTTGTCCCCGCAGCCCCACGACGGCACTGCGCCAGATAATAGCCCACGCGCCTCCACGTGTCAAGACTGCTGCGGCCGCCCTTGTGCGCGGGTCCACGTTCGCAACGCTCCACTAGCGCCTCGCCGTGCGCCTGATGCTTCCCCCTTTCAACTGCAGAAAATGGTGGGGGGCGCTTGGAAAAGCGCCCCCCACTGAGCGTTCGTATTCAGTTTGATTTTCTCAGGCCCGGCCCACTTCGATGATCACCACCGAATGCGGCCTCTTATCTACAAGACTGGCCTCTGA
>CAZBET010000005.1:8019-18134 GCA_964490995.1 uncultured Dehalococcoidia bacterium | reverse complement strand
CAATGCGAATGGGGAACGGTTCATGCCGAAGTATGCGGCCGAGGCGGATTTGGCGCCAAGGGACATTGTGGCGCGGAGCATCGTTGCCGAGATGAAGGCGACTAGCGCCGACCGCGTCTACCTCGATGTGACGCATCTGCCTGCCCGGCGGGTATCCGCGAGGTTCCCCCATATCTACCGGTTCTGCCTGGAACACGGCCTCGATATCACGACTTCCCGGATTCCCGTGGCGCCGGCGGCTCACTACATGATGGGTGGCGTGAAGACGAACTACTGGGGCGAGACCAACGTCGGCGGTCTATTCGCGAGCGGCTAGGTTGCTTCCACCGGGTTGCACGGGGCGAACCGTCTGGCCTCGAACTCGCTCCTCGAGGTACTGGTTTTCGGGAAGAGGATTGTGGAAAGGACCAGGAGGGGGGAGGCTGGTCCCGTCGCCAATGCAAAGCAAGGGGTCCATTCGCTCAAGGAGCGGAACACTCTGTCAGGCACATATCCCTATCTGAGTGCCACTGCTCTACAGTCGCTGCTGTGGGACAAGGTGGGCATAGTACGGGCAGGGGAGGGGCTTGAGGAGGCCGCCAACAGGCTTGGCGCGTGGGAGAAGATGCTCAAGCCGCCGACGGATCGGCCTTCCTACGAGCTGGCGAATATGGTCATGGTGGGGCGGCTGATGGCCGAAGCGGCCCTGATCCGGGAGGAGAGCCGGGGGGCGCATTTCCGTTCCGACTTCCCGAAACCGTCAGACGCGTGGCTGAGGCACGTTGTCTTTCGGAAAGATGCTTAGGGTCTTCAGAGACGCTGTGCTCGTTCGGACCGGGCGCTTCTTCTCGGAGGGGTTCTTCGGTGCTCTGACATTGGACGCTGAGGACGGGAGGCCGGTGTTCGCGGGGATACCATAGACCGGGGGAAAGGGGGGAGCATGAGACAGGTGAAGATAGTAGTCGAAAAGCACCCAGAAGGGTATGTAGCGTATCCGTTGGGGTTGAAGGGTGTGGTCGTGGGAGAAGGTGAGACTTACGAGGAAGCGCTGGCGGACGTGAAGTCAGCAATCAAGTTCCACATGGAGAGCTTCGGCAGCGACGCTTTCGAGGCCGACGATATCGTGGAGACCTTCGTGGCTGAAGTGGCGGTGTGATGAGGTTCCCTAGAGATGCGCCAAGGGCCAAGGTCACGGGCGCCCTTGAAGCCCTGGGGTTTCGCACGGTGAGGGTCGGGAAGCACATATCTATGGTCAGGGACAACCCGGAGGTACCATCACGCCGTTGACTATGCCGAACCACGACAGACTGAAGGGCTCGACTTTGAGAGCGCTTTGCCGACAGTCGGGGATATCGAGAGACGAGTTCCTGCGAGCCTACGAAAGAGGGTAAAGCCTCGATCGCGCTGGATTCGGCGTATCCGGCTGTGCACTTGGCGTGCTTGGCCGATGACGAATCTCTATGGTTCTAAGGGCCGTTTGCGGTGCGTTTGCGTGGTAATATGGCAGCCTCCGTGAAGCAGGTAGGGAAGCAGGCTGAGCAGGCGGTCGCCCGGGCTCTTGCCGAGGACGTGGGCGCCGGCGACGTGACCACCGAGGCGCTTGTGCCTGCGGAGCTTCAGGGAAGTGCGTCTATCCTGGCGAAGCGGGACGGCGTGCTGGCTGGGATGGATGCCGCGAAGGAAGTGTTCCGGCAGGTGGACTCCTCGCTGCGCCTCAAGGCGCTGGTCAAGGACGGCGCGCGGGTCGCAAAGGGACAGGTGGTGGGCAAGGTCCGGGGCAGGGTGGCGAGCATTCTGAAGGGCGAACGGGTGGCTCTGAACTTCTTGCAGCGCATGAGCGGCATCGCGACAGAGACGGCGCGCTATGTGGAGGCAGTCGCCGGGACAAAGGCGGTCATCACCGACACTCGCAAGACCGCCCCGGGCTTGAGGGTGCTCGACAAGTACGCGGTGCGGATGGGGAATGGCCGGAACCACCGGATGAACCTTGCTGACGCCGTTTTGATCAAAGACAACCACCTCGTGGCGCTTGGGTCCTGCGGCATGACAATCGAGGACGCGGTGCGCAGGGCGAGGGAGCAGGTTCCCCGCAGCCTGAAGGTTGAAGTGGAGGTCGGCTCCATCGAAGAGTTGAAGGAAGCGCTTTCGGCGGGTGCCGACATTGTCATGCTGGACAACATGAAGCTGGAAGAAATGAGGCGGGCCGTGAGGCTGGTTCGGGGGCGGGCCCTCGTCGAGGCTTCAGGTGGCATCACGCTGGACAACGCAAGGTCCGTTGCTGAGACGGGAGTAGACCTGATATCAGTGGGTGCATTGACTCATTCGACCACGGCGCTGGACATTAGCCTCGAACTGGAGCTTTGATGGGAAGAGTGAGGCGGTGTGCTGGTGCAGTGTGGTCAGGCTTCAGGAACCGCTATCTCAGCTTCGTCCTGCGGCTGGCTGTCGGGGTCACTTTCGTTGTGTCGGGTGCTGGCAAGCTGCCCGAGGGCGGCGCGTTCGTCGTCCAGGTTGAAGGGTTCGACCTCCTGCCCCAGGCGCTGGCTCGATTCTATGGCACGGCACTCCCGTGGGTGGAACTTGTCGTGGGCGCCCTGCTGCTCCTGGGGCTGGTCTCCAGATTCGCCGCAGGCATCGGCTTTCTCACGGCATTGAGTTTCGTCATCGCCAACAGCGTCATCCTCTATCGCGGGCTGAACCTCGAGTGCGGCTGCTTTGGAGATGTCGCGGTTCTGCATACCCGCGACGCGCTGATCATCGACGTGGTGCTGCTGATCATGGCCTTGCAGGTGCTTGTTCACAAAGAGGAGTTCTTAAGCTTGGACTCGCTAATCTTCAGAAGGAAAGCCCCAGAACCTGCACGCGATTAGACGCGGTAACTGCAGGGTTTCTGTCTCACTTTCCTTCGTTCCTATTACGCAAGTTGTCGTCAAATCTACCGGGCCTGTACTCCTCGATGTCGAGTGTTACAAAGGCGTATCCGAGCTCTTTGAGAGCTTCTGCGATTCGGCTCAGAACTTTGGGGTCAGACAATAGATGTTTATCGTCCTGGCTGAACTCAATGCGCGCTAGGTCGCCATGATCTCTGACCCGCAATAGCTTTAGACCTGTCAGGTCGCGGATGAAGCGCTCGGCACGGTCTATCCTCCTCAGCTTCTGGGGTTCCAAGAGATGCCCGTAGGGAATCCTTGTCGCCAGGCAAGGGCTTGCTGGTCTGTAGGCTGTAGAAAGTCGGAGCAGGCTGCCTATCATGCGGGTTTCCTCTTTGGATAACCCGGCTTCCAGCAAAGGACTGTATATGCCGAGTTCCTGTGCTGCTTTGAGGCCTGGCCTGTACTCCGAGAGGTCGGAGAGGTTCGTCCCATCCGCTATGGTCTCAAAACCCAGCTCAATTGCGTCTTCTCTCAACTTTTCGAATCTCGATCTCTTGCATAGGTAACAGCGGTTGGGCGGGTTTGTGGTGAACCCTGGGATATCGAGTTCGTTGAGGTTCAATACCACATGCTCTATCCCAATCTGGCTAGCTGTTCCCTTTGCGCTATCTAAATCCCCGGACGGCGTCAAAGGCGAATCAATGGTGATAGCTAACGCTTTCGGGCCTAGCGCTCTGTGGGCTAGAGCTGCTACTAGGGAACTGTCGGCGCCGCCTGAAAAAGCCACGATTACGCTGGTCTTCTGCCTGAGGCCTTCCACCAGCTCGTCTATCTTCTCTTCACAAAGGTTGATGTTAGTTTGCCTCACGAGTTCAGCGCTCCCTTAGAACATCCGAGGCTCTTCTCTTCACCAGTTCCTCGATTTCCCTGAGCGGCCTACCTGTTTTCGCTGCTAATCTCTCGATATCGTCGTATTCAGGTTTTATCTGAATAATTTCGCCTTTTGTGGTTCGGGCAACTTTCACATAGATGGTTTCTCTTACGTTGCCTATTACGACGTCAACCGGAACAGACCCTCTAGCCAAGATGCGCCTTTCGCAAGGATAGAATCTTGCCCCCAAGGTGCCTGTCTCCCCTATCAGGATTTGGCACAGGTGCTCCAGACTCGACCTGTCCGCGATTATCTTGACGCTGTATCCCGGCCTTCCTTTTTTGGTGATCATCGGGATGGCGCTGACGTCTCTAGCACCCTCCTGAAGCAATCTATTCATGGCGTGACCGATTAATTCTCCGGTAGCATCATCGAGATTGGTCTCAATCACGTATATCTGATCAATGGAGAGGCCTAAGTCTAGGGGTTCGCCTAAGATTGCCCGTAGAACATTCGGCATCTCGACGAAGTCCCTCGTTCCAGCGCCATAGCCCACCCGGGTGGGTTTCATCGGTGGATACCACCTGGTGCACTCGGTGGCCGTCGAGGTCAACAGTGAGACGCCTGTAGGGGTGGCCAGCTCAGCTTCGACAGGTCCGCCGACCGTCAGGAATCCTTTTGAGCGTAATATCTCTAGCGTGGCTGGTGCTGGGGATGAAACCGTGCCATGAGAAAAGCGGAGCAAACCGCCTCCGAGGGCGACTGGCATTGAATAGATGGCGGTATCTGCGAAAACCTTCAAGTCATCCAGAGCCACAGCGGTGCCGATGACATCGGCTAGGGTATCAGCGGAGGCCGTTTCATGCAGGTGCACTTCCTGTGTGCTTTGTCCGTGAATCTGCGCCTCGGCCGAAATGAGGGTGTTGAGCGAGTCTAGAGCAAATCGAGTGGCTTCTTCCGATATTCGTACTCTTTGTAGACATCGTGAAGCTGCCTCCCGAAGTTCAGCGCCTGTCATTTCGGCAACCCCCTCTTCGACCTTCACATCAACCTTCTTGGCTCTAATCTCCCGCCGGATGGCGTCCATCACGGTGATTTTGATGCTCCTGCAACTAGGCAGGCTGTGCCTTGGGGCCTCCATTGCCTCAATTACCCTTGTAGCGTCTGCCCCGAGGTCGAGCAGGGCACCGACCATCATGTCTCCCGACACGCCTGCTATTTGTGGGTCAAGAACCAGAATGCGTCTGTGGTGGGTTTGCATTGGGGCTTCCCTTTTATTGCAGGATGAAGTCTAGTATACTACTTGCACGTGTATTGTGTACATTTCGTGTAGTGGAGGTTTGCCTTGTTGAGAGAGGTGCTGGAGAAGCTGGCAAGGGGCGAGATCTCTTTGGATGAGGCTGAGAAGGCCCTCAAGATATTAGCTGTGGAGGAAGTGGGCGATTTGGCCCGCCTCGACATCGGAAGAGAAGTGAGACACGGGATACCTGAAGTGGTGATCGCAGAGGGGAAGACCCCAGAGGATGTGGCGCAGATAACCTCAAAGGCTCTAGCTCGGAATGGGAGAGTGATCATAAGTCGAGCTGACGAGCGACATATCGAGGCTCTCAAGCCACTCTTAGCCGGGCATGAGTATCCAGAGGTGAGCAGGACAGGGGGAACTTTGGTGGTTAGAAAGCAGGAATTCTCGGTGAGCGCGGCTGGCGGGAGGGTGGGGATAATTGCTGCTGGCACGTCGGATATACCTGTTGCCGAAGAAGCTAAGACGATGGCATCGGAGATGGGGTGCGAGGTCATAACCGCTTACGATGTGGGCGCGGCGGGGGTTCACCGAGTGTTCCCTCCTTTGAAAAAGATGATAGCGAAGGATGTGGATGTCATTATTGTGGTTGCGGGGAGGGAAGGGGCATTGCCCACGTTGCTGGCAGGCATGGTGGACGTCCCACTGATAGCGGTGCCAACCTCCTTTGGATATGGGTTGGGGGGGAAAGGGGTGGCTGCCCTGATGGCTATGTTGCAGTCCTGTTCTCTGGGGTTGGCGGTTGTGAACATCGATGGTGGGATACCAGCGGGGGCAATAGCAGCATTAATCGCCAATCGAGCTGCCAGATTCAGGAAAGGTGTTAGAGGCAAGGGCCGTCGATAGGCTTGTTTGGGGTTGTAGACTGGGAAGCCGCTTGTGAGTATAGTCTGGGACAGGTTTGTAGCACACTTTCCGCGTTTCGGTTCAGCGGTGTTTGCCGGGCGAGTCCGTGCGCTTCCAGCAGTAATGTGTCAGCCATGACGATGCTGGTGGGGCCGTCGGCAACAGCACGACCTTGATCGACGATTACTGTGCGCTCACACAGAGCCTGCACCAACTCCAGGTCGTGGGAGGCAACCACCTTGGTCAGCGGCAGTAGCCTCAGCAGCTCGATGAGCTCCGACTTGCTTCGTGGGTCAAGGTTGGCCGAGGGCTCATCGAGGACGATTATCTGCGGGCGCATCGACAGCACCGTGGCTATGGATATGCGCTTCTTCTCCCCGACGCTGAGGTGATGTGACAGCCGCCTCTCATAGCCCTTCATGCCCACCGATTCGAGGGCCTGGGACACGAGTGACTTGACGTCCTCGACGGAAAGCCCCATGTTGAGCGGGCCAAAAGCCACATCGTCGAAGACCGTGGGTGAGAAGAGCTGGTCGTCGGGATTCTGAAAGACCACTCCCACCTTGCTCCTGACCCACTTGAGGTTCTTCTCACCAATCGCCGTGCCGAGTATTCTCACTGTGCCTTGGCCCCTGAGGATGCCGTTCAGGTGTAGCAGCAGGGTTGACTTGCCTGCGCCATTGGGCCCTATGAAAGCTACCGACTGGTGATGCGGGATGACCAAGCTGATACCATGCAGAGCCCGGTGTCCGTCGGGATAGCTGAAGGACAGGTTCTCGATCTCCACGGCGTTCTCCAAGAAGGGCTCCTTTTGACCTCAAGCGAGCTGGGTGAAAAGCGGCATTGCCCTGATCGTGCCAAGCAGGCAGAGGATCAAGGCGGCGAAGAGCACGTCCGCCGTGCGCAGACGCAGCTCGGTCAAGGTCCTTGCCTGTCCGTCGAAGCTGCGCGAGAGCATGGCCACATAGATTCTCTCACCGCGCTCATAGCTCCGGATGAAGAGGACGCCGATCATATTGCCCACGCTCTTGATCCGCCTCAGTTTCCCGCCCCCGAAGTTGCGGCTCTCTCTTGCCCGGCGCATGCGCATCACCTCGTCCTCCAGGACGAATATGTAGCGGTACATGAATGAGAGCGTCATCGTCATCAGCCTGGGGAATCTGAGCTGTTCCAGACCTTTCAGGAGGTCTGTGAGCGGAGTCGTTGCGGAGAGCAGAATCGTGGACAGCACAGCAAGCCAAGCCTTGATGGCCACATTCCACAGCACCATCAGCCCGTGGTTCGTAACGGACAGATGCCATATCCAGACATTGTAGCTTCCCGCCACCTCCCCCTGTGGGAAGAAGGGAACGAAGGCAGCAACGACCAGAACGAAGGGTATGATTACCAGTGACCTCTTCAGGACGTAGAGGACCGGTGTTCTGGAGACGAGCAGCAGGAGCGCCATGAGCGCGAAGTAGGCGGCGAACGCTTGCCACAGCGTCGGCGGCGTGCTCACCACAACCAGTATGAAGGCGATGGTTGCGATGAACTTGGTGCGGGGGTCGAGTTTGTGAAGGAAGGTATCCCCGCCGCTGTACTGGTCGACAAAGCTGTGTTTCATAAAGCCCGCCGGGCCACGTGTTCTCGCTAGTCAGCTCCCCGCTGTTTTCTCTTCAGCAGCTCCCCGATGCTCCAGGCAATCAAGAAGACCACAAGGGTTCCGATGATCCCCGCCACTATCGTCGCCGCCGCTTCATTGTGGATGCCGGGGAAGACGTAATCGGGGACAATCCAGTACGGGGACCCCTGGGCGGCATCGATGAACCCCTTGTCTTCCGCGACCTTCTCCAGCCCATCCGGCGAGGAGGAAGCAAGCGGGGCGAACAGAACCACCAGCAGTGCGATCAGCAAGCCTATGTGCCACCATTTGATCTTCATTATTGCGCCTCCTGATTGCTCGAGCTTGTGGCGTGCATCCCGACGAGGTCCGGCCTCACGGCCATGACGAAGGCCAGGACCGCTGTCGTGATCAGTCCCTCAACCAGGCCGATCAATGCATGGATGCCCGCCATTGCAGGCAGTGCCACAGACGCCGGTGAAGTGCCTGACACCACCAACTCGATGGCGCAGAAGATGGATGCGAGGAACACCGAGGCCCAGGCAGCGATGAAGCCGCCGACCAGCATGCCACGCCTGTTCTGGCCCAGCAGAGCAGTCATGCCGCGGTAGAGATAGTACGCTGAAAAGGGAGCGACTATGCCCATGTTGAAGATATTGGCGCCGAGGGCAACAAGCCCTCCGTCCTGAAACACCAGACACTGAATGATGAGGACGCAACTCATGACTATCATCGCGGCCCACGGCCCGAGGAGGATTGCCGCCAGGGCTGCGCCGATGAGATGACCCGAAGTCCCGCCGGCTATGGGGAAGTTGAGCATCTGCGCCGCGAAGATGAAGGCGCCCATGACGCCCATCAGGGGCACCAGTTTGTCGCCCATCTCCTTCGCGACCTGCCTCAGGCTGTAAGCCAGGCCTCCGGCCGATACCACGCCGGTTGTAGCAGCCGTGGGTAAGTTGATGAAGCCGTCCGGGATGTGCATAGAACCCTCCTTCCGGTGATAGCCTCCCACCACTGCAACTAGTTGCAGTAAGCTGCCAACAAAAAAATCACTTCTAGCACCGCGCGCACTTGCCGAAAACAGCCAGGTGGCTCAGGTCAGCTCTGAATCCGTACCGGCGGAGTATGCTCTCTTCGACCGGCTTGACCACAGCCTCATCAAGCTCAAGAATCCGGCCGCACTTCCGGCAGACCAGATGGTGGTGATGTCCCTTTTCGACGGAGTGATAGCGGAATCTGCCCCCGCCGAGGTCGGTTTCCGTTACCAGCCCGAGCTCCTTGAGCAACTCCAGGGTGCGGTACACGGTGGAGATGTTCACGTTGGGGTACCTGGCGCGCACCTGGTCGTATATCTCTTCGGCGCTGATATGGTGGTCAGTACCGTGAATTGCGGAGAGTATCATGAGGCGCTGTGGCGTCATCCGGTAGCCCTGTTCGCGCAGGGTCTCAGTGCAACTCATCTTTCCCAGCCTCCGGGAACATTATAGCGTGGACAAATGCTTATTGCAACTAGTTGCAGCACGGCCGGGGCCGTACTCTGAGCATCGGTCAAGCAGGGCTAATGGAGCCATCGCCGTCCTCGAAAGCCTGCCGAAGGATCTGTTCGGAGACCTCTCTTATCCTGCTGCTTTCAGTGAGTGCGTCGTTGTAGAAGTTGAGAAGCATCTCAGCAAACTCCTTGACACCATCC
Organism: uncultured Dehalococcoidia bacterium; assembly: GCA_964490995.1. Lineage (GTDB taxonomy): Bacteria > Chloroflexota > Dehalococcoidia > SZUA-161 > SZUA-161 > CAZBET01. The sequence goes on along the minus strand of CAZBET010000005.1, from coordinate 8,975 downwards.
AGCTCAGCCCACATGAAGACGGGCTTCATGCCACATCCGGTTTCGCTGAGCAAGGTAACGATGCCTGATTGCCTGTTCACGTCAAAGCGGAAGAGCGGCATGGCGACTCCATCGGAACCTGCAGAATTGGGTCTTGTGTGGTAGTGTCGTGCAACCAGTCGCATATGCAACCATTTGCATTAAGAATAGCAGGTCGCTTCTTGGGTGTCAAGGCCAAGGGGCGTAACTCGCTGAATACGCGCTCGCCAGGTGCTGTCCGTCTGCTGACGTGGAGGGCGGCGGAAGCCGGTGGCCTGGGGCGGGATTCAGTATGTCGGGGTACAGCACGCCCGGGCGCCTTGATGACTAGTCGCGGGGCTTGAAGCGGTCTTGGCTGTCTATCAGGATGGTCACCGGGCCGTCGTTGTGGATCTCCACCAGCATGTGCTGTTGGAAGCGTCCGGTCTCGACCTTGAGCCCGGTGGAGCGGAGCAGTTGCGCGAAGGTGTCCACCAGAGGCTCAGCCTCTTCCGGGGGCGCGGCGTCCGTGAAGCCCGGGCGGCGTCCCTTGCGGGTGCTGGCGTACAGCGTGAACTGGCTGACCACAAGTATCTCGCCGCCGACGTCGAGAGCGGACAGGTTGAACTTGCCTTCTTGATCGGAGAAAATGCGGAGGTTCGCGACCTTCTCAGCGAGATAGCTGGCGTCGGCCTCGGAGTCGCCCTTCCCCACCCCCACAAGCACTACGAGGCCGGGGTTTATGGCGCCGACCACGCAGCTTTCGATGGTGACGGAAGCCCTCGACACGCGCTGGACAAGCGCTCTCAATCGGTTTCCTCGGGCTTGGCGGAAGCCTTGGCCTCTGCTTTTGCCTCTGTCTTTGCCTCGGGCTTGGTCTGCGACTTCGCCTCCGACTTGGACTCGGCGTCCCTGTCCTTGCCAGCGCTCAGGCTGTTCGAGGCGCGGCCGTGATCCGT
>CAZBET010000005.1:0-7919 GCA_964490995.1 uncultured Dehalococcoidia bacterium | reverse complement strand
CGGCGTCCCTGTCCTTGCCAGCGCTCAGGCTGTTCGAGGCGCGGCCGTGATCCGTGCAGTAGAAGCCGCTTCCTTTGAAGACGATCGGAACGGCGTGGATGACTCGGCGGGCTTTGCCGGCGCATCGAGGGCAACTGGCTACGGGCTCGTCGGAGAAGCTTTGTTTTCGCTCGAACGTGGTGCCGCACTGGCGGCATTCGTACTCGTAGATAGGCAAGCCTGACCCCACACAAAAAGCGCCTCTAGATTGAGGCCGCTCCGTGTCTCCGTGCTCCTAGCACTCTCCCCTGGGGAGTGCTAACCGAAACCAATCTACCATCTTGGCTACGCCTTGTCAAGGCCAGATTCGTTCCCCTTGCCTTTTGAGAACCCCTATGGTAAACTTTCTCAGATGGTCGAGGTTGACGAACAGCTAGGGTATCTCGGCAAGCGGCGCAGCGGACACGCTGAGTGAACTGGAGAGGGGAAGGGTTATCCGAATATGGCAGAACCTGTCTCGATGAAGTTGCTCCTGGAGGCCGGGGTCCACTTTGGTCACCAGGTAGGGCGGTGGAACCCGAAGATGAAGCCTTATATCTTCAGCCAGCGCAATGGCATTCACATAATTGACCTGGAACAGACGGTGGTCTACCTCGGTAAGGCTTGCGAGTTTGTCCGAGAGGTCGTAGGGAGAGGTGAAGCCATCATCATTGTGGGCAGCAAGAAGCAGGCGCATGAAGCGGTGGAGCAAGAGGCCAAGCGTTGCGGCATGTTCTATGTGAGCCAGCGCTGGCTGGGCGGCATGCTGACGAATTTCACCACGATTCAGTCGCGGATAGACTACTTTGTTCGCCTCGAAGACCGTAAGGCGAGGGGTGACTTCGAGCGTCTGCCCAAGAAGGAAGGCCTGAAGCTGGAGAAGGAGATCGCGCATCTCAACAGGGTCCTCGGCGGCGTCAAGGAGATGACCAGGATTCCCGGGGCCTTGTTTGTGATTGACCCCATGAAGGAAAGGAATGCTATTGCCGAGGCCAAGCGGGTAGGTGTGCCAATCGTCGCGGTCGTGGACACCAATTGTGACCCGGACGAGATCGACTATCCGATCCCCGGCAATGACGATGCCATAAGGGCTGTGGCTCTCTTCTGCACTGTAATTGCCGATGCCGTTCTGGAGGCAAAACAGGCAATAGAGGCGCTCGCTCAGAAGAAGGCCGCAGAGGAGGAGGCAGAGCCATTGCCGGCTGACTATCAGGCTGTCTTCGAGCCGGGCGATGCGAAGCCTGCGCCAACTCCTGTGCAGAGCGAAGGTTAGGGGGACACATGCAGGTTACTACTGAGGCGATCAAGGCGCTGAGGGAGCAGACCAGCGCCGGCATAATGGAGTGCAAGCGGGCTTTGCAGGGGGCCAACGGCGATGTCGGTGCCGCCGCCGCCGCGCTCAGGGAGCGCGGCTTTGCTATTGCGAAGAACAAGGAGTTGCGGGTTGCCGGGCAGGGGCTCGTCGAGGCTTATGTCCACGCTGGGGGGCGGTTTGGAGCGCTGGTCGAGGTCAACTGCGAGAGCGACTTCGTAGCTCGGACGCCGGAGTTCAGGGAGCTGGCTCATGACGTGGCGATGCAGGTGGTGGCCGCGAACCCCCGCTTCGTCAGCCGTGAGGATGCGCCGGAGGGCCTGGAGTGTGCTGACGAGCACCTCCTTCTGCTTCAGCCGTTCATAAAGGACCCGGGGAAGAAGGTCGGGGACCTGGTGGCGGAGACGGTTGCTAAGGTGAGAGAGAACATCAAGATAAGAAGGTTTGTTCGCTTTGAGCTAGGGTCAGACAGCAGCGATGGGTAGCGGCAAGTACAAGCGTGTTCTGCTGAAGGTGAGCGGAGAGGCCCTGATGGGGGAGCGCGAGTTTGGCATCGATCGCGCAGCCCTGACGAATATCGCCGGGCAGGTCAAGCGGGTGATAGACGGTGGGGTGCAGGTGGCGGTCGTGGTCGGTGGCGGGAACATCTGGCGGGGCAAGGATGCCGAAGACGGGGGGATGGACCGGGCGACTGCCGACTACGCCGGCATGCTGGCCACGGTGATCAACGCCCTCGCGCTCCAGGACGCTCTGGAGAAGGAAGGGGTGGTCACCAGGAGCCAGAGCGCAATAACAGTCCAGGCCGTTGCCGAGCCTTACACGCGTCGGCGCGCCATCCGCCACCTGGAGAAGGGCCGGGTGGTGATATTCGCTGCTGGTACGGGCAACCCATATATGACCACCGACACCGCGGCAGCCCTGCGGGCCATAGAGATCAACGCGGACGTCTTGCTTATGGCCAAGAACGAGGTGGATGGAGTCTACGACTGCGACCCATTGCGGAACGCGGCGGCCAAGAGGTATGATGAGCTTACTTACATGGAGGCTCTGAAGAAGAGGCTCGAGGTCATGGACTCCACTGCCCTCTCTTTGTGCATGGACAACCACCTCCCAATAGTGGTCTTCGATATCCGGGCTCCCAGGAGTATCGAGAGAGTCGTCGCTGGCGAAGTCCTGGGCACGCTGGTGCACGGCGGTGAATAGCGTGGCTGGACGCACGGCCCGCAGCCGCTCTGAGATGACGTCGCACCTGTAATTTTCAGGCCTCTGGTTCGAAGAAACATATTTCGTGCGGGGTTGGCGATGACCGTAGACGATGTGCTGGTGAACGCTGATGGCAGGATGCGCAAGGCCGGCGAGGTTCTGAGGGACGACCTGGCGGCCATTCGCACGGGAAGGGCCAGCCCTGGCCTGGTGAGCCACCTGCGGGTAGACTATCATGGAGTCCCGGTGCCGCTGAACCAGATGGCGAGCATCTCCGTCCCCGATGCCAGGACGCTGGTGATTCAGCCCTGGGATAGAGAGGCTCTGCCGAACATAGAGAAGGCGATCCTCAAGTCGGACCTCGGACTCACCCCGACTACCGCCGGGAATGTTATCAGGCTGGCCATCCCTCAGCTTACGGAGGAACGGCGCAATCAGTTGGTCAAGATGGTGCGCAAGAGGGTGGAGGAGGGAAGGGTCGCGGTGCGCAATGTGAGGCGCGAGGCGCTTGAAAAGCTGCGGGAGCTCAAGGATGCGAGGGAGCTGTCCGAAGACGCGCAGAAGCGCGCTCAGACTCGATTGCAGCAGTTGACCGACAGGGCGATCGCCGAGGTCGACAAGATAGCGAAAGAGAAGGAAGCGGAGCTTCTCGAGTTCTGATGAAGCGAGGTGGGGTAGTGGTAGAAGGGAAGGCAACGGCCTCACCCCCGAAAGAGATATCACCTCTGCCCAGGCACGTGGGAGTCATCATGGACGGCAACGGCAGATGGGCTGAGAAGCGTGGCTTGCCCCGTTTGGTCGGCCACCGCGCCGGCACCGACAACGTCCGCCGGGTTGTCGAGTTCTTCAGCCGCTATGGCGTACAGTACTTAACGCTCTACGCTTTCTCGACGGAGAACTGGAGGCGTCCTGGCCAGGAGGTTAATGGGCTTTTCAACATCCTGGCGCTTATGATCGACCGTGAGACCAAGGCTCTGCATGAGAAGGGCGTCAAGTTCGAGCATCTCGGCAGACTGGATGCGTTGCCCCCCGAGTTGCAGGCCAAGGTCCACAGGGCGATCGAGATGACCAGGGACAACACCAGGATGACCCTGAGTATTGCCTTCGACTATGGCGGCCGGGCGGAAATACTGGATGCAGTGCGCCGCATTGTCAGGGAGCGGATTCCCCCCGATGACATAACGGAGTCGCTGTTCAGCAAATACCTCTATGCCGCCGATGTGCCTGAGCCGGACCTGATCATTCGCACGGCTGGTGAGATGCGGCTCAGCAATTTCCTCATCTGGCAGGCTGCCTACAGCGAGTTCTATTCGACTACCACCTTGTGGCCGGACTTCGGTGAGAAGGAGATCGAAGAGGCGCTGATCGCGTACAGTCATCGGGAAAGGCGCTTCGGCGGTTTGAAACCGGAAGGAGAGACAAAAGGGGGCTCGGGCAACTGAGCCCCCTTTTTCTCGTCAGCGGATGCTCCGGCAGAGGGTCCTCAGTTCCGTAGTCATAGTCCCCATCGTCTTCGCCGCTATCTGGTTCGGTGACCCCTGGTTCACAATCCTGTTGTCTGTAGTCGCTCTCCTGGCGGCCGTCGAGTTCTACTCCCTGCCGGGCCGCGGCAAGTGGCACCCCCTGACCGTGTTCGGCGCGATATGGGCGGTGTTCTTCGTCCTCAATGCGCATTCGCGGAGCCCCGCCACGACCCCTATGCTGGTGACCTCGGCGGTGGCGCTGTCCCTGCTTTGCTCCCTCCTGCCGACCCGGCGGGGGGAGAAGGCCTTCGTGAGCTGGTCCTGGGCTCTGGCGGGCATGTTCTACGCGGGCTGGCTCCTCAGCTTCTGGGTGCTGCTCATGAACTCCTACGGGAGGGACTGGGTCTATCTGGCCATCTTCTCAACCTTTGCTGTGGACACGTCGGCCTACTTCGTCGGGCGTGCTGTCGGGAAGCACAAGATGGCGCCGCGGGTATCTCCCAGCAAGACGTGGGAGGGGGCGGTGGGCGGGCTGGCGGCGGGCATAGCGGCTGTCATCGTTCTGGCTCTGATTCTGGGGCTTGACGTCTCATACTGGAAGTTGGCCCTCATCGGCTTCTTGGTTAGCCTCTCTGCCCAGTTGGGTGACCTGGCCGAGTCCAGGCTGAAGCGGAGCACGGGGGTGAAGGAATCCGGGACCCTCATCCCAGGGCACGGCGGCATCCTCGACCGGGTGGATAGCGTTGTCTTCACAGGTGTTGTGGTGTACTATTGTCTGATATGGCTCGTAGGGTGAAGAGGCTGGCGGTCCTCGGCTCCACAGGCTCCATAGGGCGGCAGACACTGGAGGTCGTTCGCGCTTTCCCCGACAGATTCAGGGTGGTGGCACTGGGGTGCGGTGGCAACCTCCCACTCTTGGCGGAGCAGGTTTCCGAATTCCGGGCCGAACTGGTGTTTGCCCGGACCGCTGCTGGGGAGTCGGTCGTCCCGGGCGTGCAGTACGGCACCCTGGACGAGATCGCCGCCCACCCCGACGTTGATGTTGTGGTTGTGGCCACTGCGGGCAGAGCGGGCCTGGGGCCCACCCTGGCCGCCATTCGAGCGGGCAAGACGGTCGCCCTTGCCAACAAAGAGGTGCTGGTGATGGCCGGGGAGATCGTGATGGCCGAGGCGAGGCGGCACAAGGCGGAGCTCCTCCCCGTGGACAGCGAGCACAGCGCCATCTGGCAGTGCCTTCGCGGCGAGGACAAGAGCGCAGTCTCACGGCTTGTCCTGACGGCCTCCGGCGGTCCCTTCCGCTTGGCTTCCGGCGCCGAGCTGGCATCGGTCACGCCGGAGCAGGCCCTCAGTCACCCCACCTGGCAGATGGGAACCAAGGTGACCGTTGACTCGTCAACTCTGATGAACAAGGGTATGGAAGTCATCGAAGCCCGGTGGCTGTTCGGTGTTCCTTTTGACCGCGTTGACGTGGTGATCCACCCTCAGAGCATAGTCCACTCCATCGTCGAGTTCGTAGATGGCTCGTCGAAGGCCCAGTTGAGCATGCCCGACATGAAGCTGCCGATCCAGTACGCTTTGACGTACCCCGAGAGGTGGGAAGCGCCATTCCGCCCGGTCGTGGACTTCGCAGGCGTTGGGGCACTCGACTTCGAGGCCGTGGACCTTGAAAGGTTTCCCTGCCTGAGGCTGGCCCGAGAGGCTGGTGAAAGGGGAGGCACGTATCCTGCCGTGCTCAGTGCCGCCGACGAGGTGGCGGTGGAGCTTTTCCTGGCGGGCCGGATACGTTTCACGGACATCGCGCCTGTGGTTGCCGGAGCCCTGGAAGAGCACAGGGCGGTGGCGCACCCTTCGCTTGATGACATCCTGGCGGCCGATGCCTGGGCGAGAGGGGCGGCCGGAGCGGGCATAGCGGGTTAGGCCATGGCTGTTGATATCATAGTAGCTGTCGTTGCCTTCATTCTCATCCTCGGGCTCCTCATCTTCGTCCATGAGCTTGGGCACTTCGTGGCTGCCCGGCTGGCGGGCATCAAGGTGGTCGAGTTCGGGATGGGCTTCCCGCCGAGGCTCTTCTCCTTCAAGCGCGGCGAAACGATGTACTCCTTGAATGCCGTGCCGCTCGGCGGCTTCTGCAAGCTGCTTGGGGAGGAGGACCCGAGCAAGCCGGGAAGCTTCGCCGGCAAGAGCGCCGCAGCCAGGTTCGGGGTGCTGGTGGCGGGGCCTCTCATGAACGCGGTGCTTCCCATCGTGCTGCTGTCCATAGCCTTCATGGTGCCGAGGCAGGTGGTCGTGGGTGATGTGGTGGTGGAGCAGGTCGCCCCGAACTCGCCCGCAGCAGAGGCGGGAATCGTGCCCGGGGACACTGTGGTCAGCGTAGATGGGGAGTCCATTAAGAACAGCGGCGAGTTGATATACGCCATCCACCTCAATCTGGGCGAGAAGGCCTCACTGGTGCTCCGAGGGGCCGATGGCAGCGAGAGGACGGTCACGCTGGTGCCGCGGTGGAGCCCGCCCGAAGGGGAGGGGGCCGTCGGCATCGGGATGAACATGCCGGATGCCCGTGAGGTGAGCCAGTCCGACGCGTTCTGGGTGGCGGTGCCGAAAAGCGCCACGACCCTCTGGGACACGTTTACACTGATGAGAAACGAAATTGCGGGCTGGTTCATAAAGAAGGAGGCGCCTCAGGTGACCGGTCCTGTCGGCATCTTCCAGCTCACGGGCGAGGCCAGCCAGGCCGGGCCTTCCTATCTGCTCCAGTTCGCCGCATTTCTGAGCATCAACCTGGCTATCATCAACCTGTTCCCTCTGCCCGCGCTTGACGGCGGCAGGATCGTCTTCATCTTTCTGGAGGTGCTGCGGCGGGGCAAGCGCGTCTCGCCGAGAACGGAGGGCCTGGTTCACCTTGTAGGCTTCATGATGCTCATCGGCCTGATGCTGGTGGTCAGCTACTACGACGTGCTCAGGGCCATCAGGGGGGAGAGCCTGGTGCCGTGATCAAGCGCAGGGGTTCGAAGGTCATCAGGGTCGGCGACGTGGAGATAGGCGGAGCCGGCCCTGTTGTCGTCCAGTCCATGACCAAGACGGACACCCGGGATGTCGCGGCGACCGTGCGGCAGATCCGGGAGCTTGAGGAGTGTGGCTGCGAGATCGTCAGGGTTGCGGTGCCCGACATGGCCGCGGCACAGGCCATTGTTGACATAAAGAAGAAGACCTCGATCCCCATTATCGCGGATATCCATTTCGACTACCGCCTCGCGCTGGCTGCCGTGAAGTCCGGCGCGGACGGGCTGAGGCTGAACCCGGGCAACATCACCGAACGCGAGCAGATTGCGGCGGTGGTTCGAGCGGCGAGGGAGAGGGAAGTTCCGATACGGGTGGGCGTCAACGCGGGGAGCCTGCCGAAGGCGTCGGAGAAGAAGGGCTCGGTCGTGAAGCGGATGGTTGATGCCGCCCTGGAAGAGGTTCGGCTGCTGGAGGCGTTGGACTTCGACTTGATCAAGGTCTCGCTGAAGGCCTTCGACGTGCCGACGACGGTCGAGGCCTACCGGGCTATCGCCCGGAAGATGCCCTATCCGCTGCACCTGGGCATCACCGAGGCGGGGCTGCCGTGGGCGGGTGCCATCCGCAGCGCCGTTGGGCTCGGCATCCTGCTGCACGAGGGCATCGGTGATACTGTGAGGGTGTCGCTGACAACCTCGGATGCCTGTAAGGAGGTAGAGGCGGCCTACGAGATTCTGAAGTCGCTGAAGCTGCGGGAGCATGGCCCGACGCTGGTGAGCTGCCCGTCCTGTGGCCGCTCCGAGACCGACATCGTGGGCCTGGCACAGGCGGTCGAGGAGAGGCTGAGGAGCGTGGACAAGCCCATCAAGGTGGCGGTGATGGGCTGTGTGGTCAATGGTCCCGGGGAAGCGCGCGAAGCTGACATC
>CAZBET010000004.1:0-18156 GCA_964490995.1 uncultured Dehalococcoidia bacterium | reverse complement strand
CCGAGGCCGCCTCCACGCGCGGGACCCGCTCCTCGGTTGACACTCCCTCCACCGCCCGGCTCGCCGCCTCCGACCCGACGGTCTCCCGTCTTCCGTCCTCCGTCAGTTCCCGCGGCAGCTCCGCTATCCGGTACTCCTCCCCGTACTTGCCCGGCACGCGCACGGCGGCGATCTTCCCGTCCTTGATGTGCCGGCGCACGGTCTTCGCCGACACCCCGAGGACTTCCGCCGCCTGGGCAATGGTCAAACCCTGCTCTACCATAACTATGGACAAGGGTATACCCAGGAAACGGCCTTGTCAAGGGGTGGCAAGGGCTATCACCGCTCTCTCTTTATCACTGGGGGCGCCATCCGCCGGTAGAAGCACCCGGAGACAATCTCGAGCAACGGCGAGAGACGTCCTTGCTCACCCCACCTGGTCATGTTGTCGCTGAGCGCCATCATCGTCTGGAATATGTCCTCGGTCTCAACCTCATAGAGCGCCAGGTACTTGCCCCGCCCCTCGCCGGGGCTGGGGTTCTCGTAGCGTGTGGCACGCACCACGCCCGGCGTGCTGAGGACGTCCGGCACATGAGTGCCGTCATACCACTCGCTGAACTCCTTCTCCCGCGAGGGGTCGGTGCAGTTCGTCTCTATGGTAACCAGCCACCTCTCCAATTCCTTCCTCCTTTCCCAGTCCGCACGAGTGGCGCTGGTGGCGACGCGCGCCCAGCCCTTGCAGGGACACTCACCTAGTACGTCCCCAGGGCCGGTTCCTCGCCGGGGTGCAGCCTGCGCCACTTCCTCAGCAGTTGCGCTTTGGTCTTACGGTGCTTAGGGTCGGGCACGCACGCGGCCGCGGGGCACACCGCAGCGCAGTGAGGAAACGGGTGGGCGCCAACGCACTCCGTGCATCTTTCGGGGTCGATGGTATGTCCCGTGCTGATAGCCTGGTTCGGGCATTCGGGCCGGCAGTCCCCACAGTGCCAGGGGACGGCGGCGCATTTCTCGGGAATGATCTTGTAGGCTACGGCCTCAGCCTCCGTTCCTGGACTCGCTCCCACGATTGTCCCATTCCCGTACGGGCAAGTCAATCCAACTGTGGGAGGGCCTTTCCAGGCCCGATGACAATCAAGGCTGGAAAGCCTTTTCCACCACACACCGTTGACTTCCAGCTTCACCCGTCGTATTATCCTCTCTTGCGGAGGTGAATAGAATGATAATCAGAGCCCTCATGGTACTGTTGCTGGCAGTCGCTATCCTGGCCACAGGCTGCTCCACCGGAGTCACAAACACTCCCGCGTCCAAGCCAACAGCGGCCCCCACCCCTACGGGAAAGACCACTCCGACGTCTGCGCCCACGCCCGCCCCCACCCAGATCACGCACAAGACGTGGTCAGCACCACCGCCGATGACGATAGATGAGACAAAGAACTACACCGCCGTTATCGAAATGGAGAAGGGCAATCTCACGCTCGAGCTGTTCGCGGCCGACGTGCCGGTGACTGTCAACAACTTCGTCTTTCTTGCCCGCGAGGGGTACTACGACAATACCACGTTCCACCGCGTGATACCGGACTTCGTGGCCCAAGGCGGAGACCCCACCGGAACGGGAAGAGGTGGCCCCGGCTACGAGTTCTCCGATGAATTCACGGAGCATACTCACGTGACCGGCGCTCTTTCTATGGCAAATGCTGGTCCTGACACCAACGGGAGCCAGTTCTTCATAACGTATGCCCCCCAGCACCATCTCGACGGCAAACACTCTGTCTTTGGCCAGTTGATCGAGGGAATGGACGTCCTGAAAAAGCTCAGCCCGGGCGACAAGGTGATACGGGTGATCATAGAGGAAAGTTAGGCCCCGTCCCAGGATTTGTCATAATGCGGCGCTTTAATGTATAATGGGCGGCACATTGTGCCTATGAGCAGGATGTCGGCTTTTCGCCTATTCCCATCGCGGCCCACCGCGGTACCGGCGCCGCTGGCAGGCGGTACGAGATGAGGATATGTCTCCTGACCTATCGCGGAAACATGTTCTGCGGCGGTCAGGGCATATACATCTACAACCTATCCCGTGAATTCCAGCGGCTCGGGCACGAAGTCCATGTAATATCCGGGCCGCCCTTCCCCCAAATCCCTGAGGGCGTAACCCTGCACAGGCTCAAGAGCCACAGCGTGCTGGTGACGCGCCACGGCGGCAGTGACGGCTTCGGCCCCGTCCACGACACCGTCGACTTCTTCGAGTTCGCAGCTACCTGTATGGGCGTCTATGCCGAGCCCTTCGCCTTCAGCATGAGGGCCTATCAGGAGGTCAAGAGGCTCTGCGCTGAGGTCAAGTTCGACGTCATCCACGACAACCAGTGCCTGGGCTACGGCCTCGCCATGATGAAGAGGTTGAAGCTGCCCCTGGTCGCAACCATCCATCACCCCATCTCGATTGACCGCGCGGCCGACTTCAAGCAGGCCCGAACCCCTATGGAGATGGTGCGCCGCGAGTGGTTCTACTCCTTCTACATCCCGATGCAGTCCTTCGTCGGGCGGCGCGTCGACCAGGTGATCACCGTCTCCGAATGCTCGGCCCGGGCCATAGAGCAGCTCATCGGCGTGCCGGCAAGTCGTGTTAGAGTGGTCTATAACGGTGTCGATACCGGACTCTTTCGGAACGTAAACGGCATCGCCAAGGAAGCCAATAGTATAGTCTTCGTGGGCAATACCTACGACAGGAAGAAGGGGATCATTTACCTGCTTCAGGCGCTGAAGCTGATAAGAGACGAGTGCCCGGTGAAGCTGACCATCATCGATGGAGGGGCCCCCGACACGAGTTACGCGGAAAGCCTGGTGCACGAGTATGGACTTCAGAGCCAGGTTACCATAATCCGGCGGCTGACCGCCGAGGAGCTGGTGCAGCGCTACTCCGCAGCAGAGATCGCTGCCGTGCCCTCGCTCTTCGAAGGCTTTGGCTTCCCCGCCGCTGAGGCCATGGCCTGCGAGCTTCCCGTTATAACGTCCAGGGCGGGCGCCCTGCCCGAGCTGGTGACCGACGGCGACCAAGGGATACTGACAGAGCCAGGCGACGTCCACGCCATTGCCGCAGCCATCAAGCTGCTGCTCAAGGACGAAGGGCTGCGGCGCAGGATGGGGCGCGCCGGCCGGGAGACGGTGCGACGCAGATTCAACTGGGAGCAGGCCGCGAAACAGACCCTCGAAGTCTACCAGCAGGCGATGTAGCCCCCCAAGCCCCCTGCGAGCCATCAGCCACCAGCTGGAAGCTGACCGCTCTCCGGCCAATTGCGTCAGCCGTACCCGCTGTGCTATAGTTCCAACTGTGAATCCCGAACGTATCCCCGATGGCACCATCACCTCGCCCCGCGGCTTCCTGGCGGGCGCCACCTATATCGGCCTCAAGACACACGGCGAAGACCTGCTCGACCTGGGTATCCTCTATTCAGAGGCTCCCTGCGTCGCCGCCGGCGTCTTCACCAGGAACAGCGTCAAGGCAGCGCCGGTCAGACTCTGCCAGCGCCACCTCGAAAACGGCCGGGCTCAGGCCATCGTGGTGAACAGCGGCTGCGCCAACGCCTGCACCGGAGAGCAGGGGATGGCCGACGCCGAAGAAATGGCTGTTCTCACCGCGAAGAAGCTGGACCTGTATCCCGGAGACGTCCTCGTTGCCAGCACCGGCGTCATCGGCAAGGCGTTGCCCATGGGCCGCGTTCGGGCCGGCATCGGCCTCGTCACCGTTTCCAGGGAGCGCGGCCGCGACCTCGCGAGAGCGATAATCACCACTGACACCTTCCCCAAAGAGGTAGCGGTACGGGTGCGCCCGGGACCGGGAGAGGGTGACATAATTATCGGCGGCATCGCCAAGGGGGCAGGCATGATCCACCCCGACCTCGCGACCCTGCTTTGCTTCATAACGACCGACGCCGCCGTCTCGCCCGCGTTTCTCAAGAGCGCGCTCAAGCGGGCTGTGGACATGTCTTTCAACATGGTCACGGTGGACGGTGACACCAGCCCTAATGACTCGGTCATTGTGCTGGCCAACGGCCTGGCCGGAAACAGAGTCATCAAAAGCAGGGGGCGCGGTGCAGAGAGGTTCGAGAGGGGCCTCCAGGAACTCTGCCTCTTTTTGGCCAAGTCCATCGCCCGGGACGGCGAGGGTGCAACCAGGCTCATGGAGGTCACCGTCGAAGGCGCGCTCACGACTGCCCAGGCGCGCCAGGCTGCCCGAACGGTGGCAGGATCATCACTGGTGAAGGCCGCAGTGCATGGCTGCGATCCCAACTGGGGACGAATCATCGCGGCGGTGGGGAGAAGTGGGGTGGAGATGGCAGAGTCAAAGGTGGACCTCTATCTGGACGACCTGTGCCTGATGAAAGCGGGGCGTCCGCTGCTCTTCGCGAGGGAGCGGGCCAGGGCCACTCTGTTCGAGTCCGAGGTGCCGATCCGCGTGTGCCTCAACCTCGGCGACGCAAAGGCCACCGCCTGGGGCTGCGACCTCTCGGAGGAGTATGTCACCATCAACAGCGAGTACACCACCTAGGCCACCCGGGAGCTTCCGTGCGGCAACGAATCCCGAGCGTGCAATGCTGTGAAGCGGAGCAGCGGTGAAATCCCCCTAACCCCCTTCTCCGAAGGGGGAACACGCACCCACCCTTGATAAAACGCCCTCTCGCGATTCCTCTCCTGGCAGAGGCCCGGTCGCCATTCCCCCTTTGGCAAAGGGGGATACAGGGGGATTCCGACCCTGCCCTCATTGATTATATGAAGAACCTGTAGGGTGGGTGAAGTGCAACGCAACCCACCACCCCGACAAACCGGCGCACGCGGTTGGTGGGTTCCGCTCCGCTGCACCCACCCTACGCAATGCTAGGTTGCGCTTGCTACCGCCGGTCGCTGAGTGCTAGAATCTGGCCAGATGCAGCAACCGGTGGAGGAGGAGAACATGCCGATACCGAGAGACCAGTTCGACCAGGGCCTGGACGAGACGAGCTACAAGGTGATCGAGTTCCTCAAGTCGCACTCCAAGGAGGCATTTGAGCCGAACGAGATAGCGGAAGGGGTGTTCGGTCTGCCGTCGCCCTCCAAGCAGCCCGGCGCCACTTCGGCTGAGTTGGCAGCCAAGTCGAAAAGGATGGAGTTCTTCCTCGCGGATCTGCTGCAGAAGGGCCTGATCGACAAGAAGTCCATAGGGGACAAGGCCTATTTCTGCATCCATCTCGACTAGCTACTCCGTGCGCGACGTCGCCCCGCAGCCCACGCGGCGTTGACCGGCGCGATGCTTTCGGGGATGTTCCTGCGAGCCGAAGGCGCGTCAATCGCCGCGTCTTTCGAGTCTCCCGCAATCGCTCCGATTGCTTCGGCGTCCGCCTGCGGCGGACGCCGAAGCAAAGACATAGGTTCGGTGGCCACATCGACACATTGCAGCGGCTCCTCAGTGAGTAGCTGATGCTGGCTGCGCGCCTGTCTCTAACGCTGCCTTTGGGTTTGTGCTATCATTAGTTGTCTACGCGGCGTGGAATTGGGCAACTGTACGATGCGCCCAAACGTTGAGCCCATTGCAGCTCGAACGGCCGATAATAGTCTGAGGAGAGAACTGGCAGAGTAATGCCGAAACCAAGAGTGAGCCCGCCCTCGGTCACGGGGTTCGTCGCGGGCATGTTGCTCGTCTACCTGGGCATCGTGAGCCTGGGCATAGGCATATATTACCGGTACATGCCTGCGTCCCTTCTGGGCCTGGCTCTCGTCGCCGTCGGGATGGCCATCTACTTCGCGGCATCAGCAAGGGCTTCGTTCCAGCAGATGCGGGCCATGGCCAACCTGGTTTTCCACGAGAAGGCCGCCATTCTACTCAGCTATCTGGGCAAGCGCCGCGAACAGATCGAGCACGACCGGCGGGCCGCAAACGAGTTCGAGAGATGGGTCGAGCCGCGGCTGAAGCACGAGCTCGAAGGCTTGTGGCAGCAGTTCCTCGAGAGCAATACGAGGCCAATTGTGGTCAAGATCGGGGGCTCGACGCTGGGCAACCACGATACCACTCTCAGAGACCTGATTGCCCTTCAGCATAGGGGCATGCTGCCTGTCGTCGTTCACGGCGGGGGCAACGAGATCACCGCGTGGCTGAAGAAGATGAATGTGCCAACCAACTTCGTTCGGGGCATGCGGGTGACGGACCACGAGACGCTTCGCGTGGTGACCGCCGTTCTCGCCGGCCTCGTCAACAAGGAGCTTGTGGCCGCCATCAATTCGCTCGGCGGCAAGGCCATCGGCCTCAGCGGAGTAGATGGGGCGCTCATCGAAGCGAAGGTCGAGAACCCGGAACTGGGCTATGTGGGCGAAGTCACCAGGGTCAATCCCGAATCGATCATCGCGGTACTCAGCGCAGGCTACATCCCCGTGATTGCTCCCGGGGGATTCAAGCCGCCCGCGGGGCACAACGACCCGGTGATGCTGCTGAACATAAATGGAGACGTCTCCGCCAGCGAGATCGCGGTCGCTCTCAAGGCCGAGCGGCTTATCTTTCTGACCGATGTCCCGGGCGTGCAGGACAATGAGGGCAGGCTGCTGCCCAGGTTGTCCCCGGCCGAGGCGCGGTCACTGATCGAGTCAGGGGTTATCAAGGGGGGGATGATCCCCAAAGTGGAGGCATGCCTCCGCGCGCTCTCATGCGTCCCATCCACCCAGATCGTGGATGGGCGCGCCGACGGTGCTCTGGTCGCCGCTGTGGAGCGCAATTCCGGCGGCACCACGATCAGCTAGGGGCGCGTGACTGCCCGAACGCGCGCATTGGCAGGCTGAATGAGCCCGGAACAGGACAGGACGGAACGATGACAGACTGGCAGGAACTTGAAAAGAAGTACTTCATGAGGACGTTCAAGCGCATGCCCCTGACCCTGGTGCAGGGTCAAGGGGCCCGCGTTTGGGACGACCTGGGGAAGGAGTACCTAGATTTCACGGCGGGCTGGGCGGTGAACAGCCTGGGGCACTGCCATCCAGCCGTCGTCAACGCGGTCGCTGAGCAGGCGAAGACCCTGATCCAGGCCTCGAACCAGTTCTACACCATACCGCAGATACAGCTCGCCCAGCTTCTCGTCGAGAATAGCTGCTTTGACAGGGCCTTCTTCGGCAACAGCGGCGTCGAGGCCACTGAGGGCGCGGTGAAGCTGGCGCGCAAGTACGGCAAGCTGCACCTCGGTGGCGCCTACGAGGTGATCACCGCGTTCAACTCATTCCACGGACGGACGCTGGCCATGACGGCTGCGACCGGGCAGCCCAAGTTCCAGGAGCCTTATCAGCCGATGCCTGACGGGTTCGTGAATGTGGAGTATGACAGCGTCAGGGCCGTCGAAAAGGCAACCACCCGTCGCGTCTGCGCGGTGATGCTCGAGCCGATCCAGGGAGAGGGTGGCGTCAACGTGCCCAGCGACGGCTACCTCAAGGAAGTGCGGGACTGGTGCGACGAAAGAGGGATCCTCCTCATACTTGACGAGGTCCAGACCGGCATAGGACGCATCGGGACCCTTTTCGGGTACCAGCAGTTCGGCATCGAACCCGACATCATCACGCTGGGCAAAGGACTTGGCGGGGGCGTTCCCCTCGGGGCGTTCCTGGCCAAGGAGAAGGCGTCGGTTTTCGCGCCAGGGGACCACGGCTCCACCTTCGGCGGCAACCCGCTGGCCTGCGCCGCCGGCTACGCCACGGTGAAGTTCATCATTGACAACGAAATACCAGGGAAGGTCAAGGCGAATGGTGCCTACCTCATGGCTGAGCTTGAGAGACTGAAGTCCAAGTACGGTTTCACCGTCGACGTGAGAGGGCGCGGCCTTCTGGCAGCCATTCAGTTCGACCGCGACCTCTCCGACAGAGTCGTCACGTCCTGCCTCAGGAAGGGGCTTCTGCTCAATCCGGTGAAGCCCAACGCCATCCGCTTCATGCCGCCTCTCATAGTCGCCAGAGACGAAGTGGATGAAGCGGTAGGCATTCTGGATGCGGTGCTGGCCGAGGTCGGCAAGGAAAGAGAGGGACAAGGTTGAAAAACAAGGTAGTGTTGGCCTACAGCGGGGGTCTCGACACCTCCGCCGCGATCCGCTGGATTGCCGATAAGTACAAGATAGACGTCATCGCCCTGAGTATAGACCTGGGGGCGGAACGGGAATACGAGGCCATCCGCCAGAAGGCGGTCAAGGTAGGAGCAGTCAAAGCTATCCTCGTGGACGCAAAGGAGACTTTCATCAAAGACTTCGTCTTCCCCGCGCTCCAGGCTGATGCTATATACGAGGGGCAGTACACGCTGGCGACCGCCATCGCGCGCCCTCTCATAGCCAAGCTGCTTGTAGAGACTGCGCTCAAAGAAGGAGCGACGGCGGTGGCTCATGGGTGCACCGGCAAGGGAAACGACCAGGTCCGGTTCGACGTGAGCGTCGCCGCCCTGGCCCCACAGCTCAAGGTCATTGCGCCCGCGCGCGAGTGGAACATGACCAGGGAGGAGACCATCAAGTATGCCAAACGGTATGGCATACCGGTGCCCGTTACCGTGGCCAGCCCCTACTCGACAGACGAGAATCTCTGGGGCAAGAGCATCGAATGCGGCGTCCTGGAAGACCCCTGGGCGGAGCCCCCCGAGGAGGTCTTCACCTGGACCAAATCCCCGAACGATGCCCCCAACAAGCCTGGCTATGTCGAGATAGGCTTCCAGCGAGGCATACCCACCAGCCTCGATGGCGAGAGGATGAACGGGGTCGAGCTGGTGGAGGAGCTGAACGGCCTTGCCGGGAAGCACGGCGTGGGCAGGGTAGACCATGTTGAGAACCGCCTCGTGGGGATAAAGTCCAGGGAGGTGTATGAGGCGCCAGCCGCAACAGTCCTGCTCGCCGCCCACCTCGCGCTGGAGCAAATGACGCTTTCCAAGGACCAGCTTCGCTTCAAGGCAAAGGTGGCTCAAGAGTATGCCGACCTCATCTACAACGGGCTCTGGTTCTCGGCTCTCCACCAGGACCTCGCTGCTTATGTCAAGAGCACACAGCGATACGTCAGCGGCACCGTCAGGGTCAAGCTTTTCAAGGGCAAGGCGACGGTCGTCGGGCGCAAATCGCCCAGGTCGCTGTACAGCTATAAGCTCGCGACGTACGATGAGGCGGACCAGTT
Organism: uncultured Dehalococcoidia bacterium; assembly: GCA_964490995.1. GTDB lineage: Bacteria > Chloroflexota > Dehalococcoidia > SZUA-161 > SZUA-161 > CAZBET01. The sequence continues at coordinate 9,033 of CAZBET010000004.1, read as the reverse complement.
CGACCAGAGCGCCTCCGTCGGCTTCATCCAGATCTTCGGCTTGCCAGTGAAGACGCAGGCACAGGTGCAGGGAGCGGAAGGGCCGAAGTGATAATCCGAGGCTGTCAACGACAACAAGGCGCTGTGAATACGTAGCGTCTGATTTGCGGGCAAGGGCCATGCGGGGGAGGCAAATGCGGGCGGTTGTTCTGTATCCCGGTGAGGACGGCTACTGGGTAGCCGAATGCCCCAGCTTGCCGGGCTGCATAAGCCAGGGCAAGACGAAAGACCAGGCTCTTAGGAACATCAGGGAGGCCATCGACTGCTACGTTCACGCTCTTCAAGAGGATAACCTGCCGGTCCCAGAAGAGAAGTTCGAGGTGGCACCGGGGAACGCTACGGGCCATCATCCGCCAGGCCGATCTGTCGGTTGGTGAATTCATCAGGCTGTTGGATGAGTAGCATGGGCGATAGGAGAGAAATGAGCCCCTTGCGAGGGCGTTTCAACAAGGAGGTTAACGAGTCGGTAGCCAGATATACCTCATCCATCGCCTTCGACCGGCGGCTGTACAGGCACGACATCGCCGGGTCGATAGCCCACGCCCGAATGCTGGCGAAGCAGGGCATCATCTCCGACAAGGACGGCGAGCTTATCGTCATGGCCCTCATCTCCATCAGAGAGGAGATCGATAAGGGCGAATTCCAGTTCAAGGACGAGCTTGAAGACGTCCACATAAACATCGAGGCCCGCCTTATCGAGAAGACAGGTGACGTTGGCGCCAAGCTCCACACAGCCCGCTCCAGAAACGACCAGATAGCCCTGGACATGCGGCTGTTCGTCAAAGAGGCCGTCGGGCAGACAGTGGAGGGTCTCAAAGCGCTCCAGAAAGCGCTCCTCGACCTCGCGGAGGCCAACAAGAGCGTCGTCATGCCCGGGTACACCCATCTCCAGAGGGCGCAGCCAGTGCTCTTCGCCCACCACCTGCTCGCCTATTTCGAGATGTTTCAGCGCGACACCGAGCGCTTCCGGCAGTGCCGGGAGCGGGCCGATGTGTTGCCGCTGGGCAGCGGGGCCGTGGCCGGGGTGGCTTACCCCGTCGACCGCGCCTTCCTGGCGAAGGAGCTGGGGTTCTCCAGGGTGAGCGCCAACAGCATGGATGCGGTCTCAGACCGGGACTTCGTCATCGACTACGAAGCGGCTGCAAGCACCGCGATGATGCACATCTCGCGCCTCGCGGAGGAGATAGTGCTCTGGTCCACTGCCGAGTTCGGCTTCGTTGAACTCGATGATGGCTTCGCCACCGGCTCCAGCATCATGCCGCAGAAGAAGAACCCCGATGTGGCTGAGCTGGCGCGCGGCAAGGCGGGCCGGGTGTTCGGCCATCTGATGGCCATGCTTGTCACGATGAAGGGACTGCCCCTCTCTTACAACCGCGACCTGCAAGAGGACAAGGAGGTCCTCTTTGACTCCGTGGACACCCTGCTCTCCACACTTGAGGTCTTCGCGGCGATGGTTGACAGCCTGCGCGTGCGCAACGACCGCACCCGCCAGGCTGCACAGGGAGACTTCACCCTCGCGACCGATGTGGCTGACTACCTGGTCAAGAAGGGTTTGCCTTTCCGGCAGGCCCACGCCGTTGTAGCCAAGCTGGTGCGCTATGCCGTCCAGAAGGGGAAAACGCTGAGCGACATTGAGCTGAGCGAGTACAGGAAGTTCGGCCGCGAGTTTGACAACGACGTCAAGTGCATCACGTTGGAGTCCGCCCTGGCAGCACGCAACGCGCCTGGCGGAACGGCCCCGGAGCAGGTCGAGAAAGCGCTCGTAGCCGCGAGAAGGGCACTTGATGAGGCATAGGATCAAGCTTGCACCGTCAATCCTGTCCGCCGACTTCGGCCGCCTAGCTGAACAGGTCGCCGAGGCGGCCAAGGCGGGCGCTGACTACATTCACGTCGACGTGATGGACGGGCACTTCGTCCCCAACATCACGATAGGCCCGCCGGTCGTGGCCGCCATACGCCCCCACACTGCCCTTCCTCTCGACGTGCACCTCATGATCGCGTCGCCGGAGAAGTACATCCATCAATTCGCGCAGGCGGGCGCAGACATCATCACCGTGCACGTCGAGGCGTGCCTTCACCTCCACCGGGTGGTGGAATTGATAAAGGAGGCCGGGCGCAAGGCCGGAGTCGCAATCAACCCGGGCACCTCTCTGAGCGCGGCGGACGAAGTCCTGCCCGTCCTCGACCTGGTGCTGCTGATGTCGGTCAACCCGGGCTTCGGGGGGCAGCAGTTCATCGAAAGCACGATCGACAAGATCGCCCGCCTCAGACAAAGGCTCGACGATCTGAGACTGGCGGCGGAGCTGGAAGTGGACGGGGGCATCAACGCGAAGATAGCGCCGCGAGTAGCTCAAGCGGGGGCAACGGTGCTGGTGGCAGGCGCCGCTGTGTTCAATAAGGAAGAAAGCGTTTCACAGACGATAGCCAAGCTCAGGGAGAGCATCCGAGGGCTCGAATCGGAATGAGAAAGCATGTCAGCCGGTAACCTTGTGTTGCGTGCGCAGACACCTGGTGCAAATGGTTACCCGCTTCCTGCTGCCGTTCCTGACAACAGTGGTCGCCCTGAGGTTGGGCAGCCAGCGGCGTTTGGTGTGACGCTTGGAGTGGGACACGTTATGCCCGAACCGCGGCCCCTTCCCACACAACTCACATCTCAATGCCGTCTCCTTTGACTAAAGCACCTTTTTCTTGTAGAATGCGACCTAAAGAATAGCACAAACTGAACGGGACTGCAAGCCAACACTCGATTACCCACGTGACGTGACACCGGTCTCGGATATGAAGAGTCCTGCGAAACAGGAGGGGCTGGTTTGGGCAACATAACCTCCTGCGACGGGCGACATCTGAGAGGGATGTTCGCCGCTGCCACAAGCTGGCTGGAACGAAGCGCCCAGTCAATAAACACCCTGAACGTCTTCCCCGTCCCCGATGGCGACACCGGCACCAACATGCTTCTCACCATGCGGGCTGCGGTGGAAGAGGCTGGCCGCTGTTCCGACGAGAGCGTTTCCACAGTCGCGCAGGCCATGGCGCGGGGCTCCCTGATGGGGGCCAGAGGCAACAGCGGCGTGATTCTGTCCCAGATTTTCCGCGGATTGGCCAAAGGCCTCGACGGCCGGCAATCCCTCAGCGGCAAGGACCTCGCCGCTGCCCTCGTGGAGTCCACCACCTTTGCCTACAAGGGAATGACCAAGCCGGTGGAAGGGACGATACTCACGGTCATGCGAGAGGCTGCCGAAGCTGCACAGACGCGGAGCGCCTCCCGCAACGGCAATGTGGTGTCAATCATGGAAGCCGTCGTCGATGAGGCCAAGGCCTCAGTGGCGAGGACGCCTACGCTGCTCCCCGTGTTGCGCGAGGCGGGGGTCGTGGATGCCGGGGGCCAGGGCCTCTATGTCGTCTTCGAGGGCATCCTTCGTTATCTTCGCGGCGAGAAAGACGAGGCTGCAAGCGCGCCCGCTGAGGCAGCTTCAGCCATGTCGCCCGGCCTGGCGCAGGATGGACGGTATGGTTACTGCACCGAGTTCTTGGTTCAAGGCAAGGGCCTGGGCTTGGAGGCGATTAGAGAGAAGCTAGCCACCATCGGCGAGTCCGTGCTGGCGGTCGGCGACGAATGTACAGTCAGGGTGCATGTGCATACCTTCGACCCCGGGGCAGCCCTGAGCTACGGCGCTTCACTGGGCATCCTGAGACAGGTCAAGGTGGACAATATGGATGAACAGCACCGGGACTTCGTCCTGGCTCGGCCCCAGCCGGCTACGGTCAGCATATCTACCGTAGCCGTTGTCTCTGGCGAGGGGCTTACCGAGGCGTTCCACAGCATCGGGGCCACCGTGGTTGTGGCCGGGGGCAAGACTATGAACCCCAGCGTCAGGGACCTCCTGAAGGCCGTGGAATCAGCACCCTCGGACAACGTCATCATTCTGCCGAATCACCCCAACATCCTGATGGCCGCAGGCCAAGTTCCGGCACTGACGAAGAAGCGAGTCGAAGTCGTGCCCTCGGAGAGCATCCCGCAAGGCATCGCGGCGCTTCTCGCCTTCAATCACGAGGCCGACCTCGAGGCAAACGCTGCCGCCATGAACTCGATGTTGTCGACGGTGCGCAGCGGCGAGGTCACAAGGGCCGTGCGGTCAATGGACCTCGACGGGCTGTCGATCAAGAGAGGGCAGGCCATTGCCTTCCTCGACGGCAAGCTGGTGGTTGCTGCTCGCAGCGTGCCGCGGGCTGTTATCAATCTGGTGGACAAGATGGGCGTTGAACAGGGCGGATTGGTGACCATCTACTACGGGGCCGACACGGACAGCGGCGAGGCGCAGCAGATAGCACACTCCCTTCGGGAGAAGTACGCCGCTCAGGAAGTGGAAGTCGTTGCCGGGGGACAACCGCACTACAGCTACATCATCTCGGTGGAGTAGAGCAGGCTCGCAGCAAGCAGGCTTGTGGCCGAGCACGCAGCCCCGTATCCCCAGAAAGCAGACCCTGGACTCCGGTTCGGAAGTCCCAAACCCAGGCCAAAGCTCAGGTCGAAGGTGAATTCGGAGCCCGCCGTGTGCGAATCGTGGACGTCTGGAGAGCGTCCAGCATGATATTATCATTGCTGCTAAACGACCTCGGTTTGCACCTTTGAGTCTGGAAGATCCGAGATTATCTGGGGCACAGGAATCAGCATCTGGAGATCCTCGTCAACCAATGAAATGCCTCTTGAAAACCCGCGATGCGAAGGCGGCATCGAATGTCACTGTTGACCGCCTGCGTAGAATCCTGGAGATCGAGCAAGCCAGGGGCTACACCGACCGGGCTGTGCTCGGCGGGCTCGACAGGTTCCTGCGCAACCTGATCTCAGCCGACCCGAGGCTCGTCAGCCTGAGTTCCACGAGCTACTCAGCGCTGGACAACAGGGAACGCGAGGAATGGGTCAGGCGTGTGCTGGGGCAACTCGACAAGGGGCAGGGGGAACCGCCCCCACGGCCACGTACTGCCAGCAGCAACATTGTCGAGCGGCAACTGGATGGCTCAATCGCCTCGCTCAGGGGTGTGGGCTCAAACTTGGCCGACAAGTTCGACAAGCTTGGAGTCAGAACGGTGCGCCAGCTTCTGTACTTCTTCCCACGGCGCCACATCGACTACAGCCAGACAAGGCCGATCTCAGAGCTGGAAGCAGGGCTGGAGCAGACCATCGTGGCCACGGTCTGGGAAGCCGCCGAGAGGACCGGCCGGAACCGCAAGCGCTCCACCGAGGCTGTCGTCGGCGACGAGTCAGGCAATATCAGAGTCGTATGGTTCAATCAACCCTATCTGGCGAAAAAGCTCACCCCCAACAGCCGGGTCGTGATCAGCGGCAGGGTGACCGAGTACCGCGGCAGGAGGGAGTTCCTCTCGCCCGAGTGGGAGCCCGTTGAGTCCGATGACCTCACTCATACAGGCAGGCTCGTGCCCGTCTACCCGCTGACCGCCGGCCTTTCGCCCCGTACCGTCCGGCGGATCGTCAAGGAGAACCTGGACCGCTGGCTTCCTGATCTCCCCGATTTCCTGCCTGAGGCAGTTAGAAGAAGGACAAGGCTTGTGTCGCTCCCCGAGGCGATCCGACAGGCCCACTACCCTGGCAACGAGCTCAGCAAAGGCCAGGCAAGGAGACGTCTTGCCTTCGACGAACTCCTGTTGATTCAACTCGGCGTGCTGGCTCGCAAGAGGGCCTGGCTGGAGGGAAGAACCAGCGCCGCCTTCGAAGCCGACGGCCGCTGCCTTGAGCCCTTCCTTCGGTCGCTGCCCTATTCTCTCACGGGAGCGCAGAAGCGCGCTCTTGCCGAGATTCACAGGGACCTGCGCAAGTCAAAGCCCATGAGCCGTCTCCTCCAGGGAGAGGTTGGCAGCGGCAAGACGGTTGTCGCGACCGCAGCCATGCTCCTTGCCGCCGCCAACGGCTATCAGTCTGCCCTGATGGCACCCACCGAGATACTGGCGGAGCAGCACTTCAAGACCATATGCGGGTTGCTGGGCAGAGCCGGCGGCCAGCGCCGCCCCGGCGAAAGCTTCAGTACCTACGATTCCCTGCTCTCCCGCACTATCACTGTAGGCCTGCTCACCGGCGGCCTCAAGGAGAGAGTGAAGCAGGACCTACAGGCGGGCATCGCTTCCGGTGAGATCGACCTCGTTATCGGCACCCACGCTCTCATCCAGAAAGACGTCGAGTTCCCCCAACTCGGGCTGTGCGTAGTCGACGAGCAGCATCGCTTCGGCGTGATGCAGCGGCTGGAGTTGCGCTCCAAAGGCGCCAGCCCCCACGTGATGGTGATGAGCGCGACCCCAATCCCGCGCACCCTGGCGCTGACTCTCTATGGCGACCTGGAGCTCTCGACTATCAATGAGCTCCCGCCGGGGAGGGTGGAGATCAAGACGAAATGGGTGAGCCCCACGCAGCGGCAAGCCGCCTACGATTTCGTCCGCAGGGAAATCGCCGCCGGGCGCCAGGCATTCGTCATCTGCCCCTTGATTGAGGAGTCCGAGGCTATCGACGCCAAGGCAGCGATCACCGAATACGAACGGCTCTCCCTGAACGTCTTCCCCGAACTGCGACTGGGCTTGCTCCACGGGCGGATGGCCAGCTCAGAGAAGGAAGACGTAATGCAGCGCTTTCACAATGGAGAGCTTGACGTACTGGTCTCCACGCCGGTCGTGGAGGTTGGAGTCGATGTTCCCAATGCCACGGTGATGCTGATCGAAGGTGCCGACCGCTTCGGACTGGCGCAGTTGCACCAGTTCCGCGGCCGCGTCGGCAGGGGACAGCACCAGAGCTACTGCCTGCTCCTTGCCGAGACCCCGTCCGTGGAGGCGAGGGAGCGCCTCGGCATCCTCCAGCGGATTCGGGATGGCTTCGCCCTGGCCGAGGAAGACCTGAGGCTCCGGGGGCCCGGCGAGTTCTTCGGAACTCGCCAGAGTGGGCTCCCTGATTTGAAGATGGCGAGGCTCTCCGACACGGAGCTTCTGGAGCTTGCCCGCAGCGAGGCCATTCGCCTCTTCGAAGCCGACCCGCCTCTCCAGCAGCCGGAGCACGCCCTGCTCTCCAGAGAAGTCAGCCGATTCTGGCAAAGCGAAGCGGAGTTGAACTAGACATGTTGAAACGCAAGCTCGCAGGGCTCCTGGAGCAGGCAGCAAGGCAAGCCCAGACGAAGGGTCTGCTGCCACCCATCGCTCTGCCGGAGGTTACCGTGGAGCACCCGCAGAACCCCGAGCATGGTGACTACGCCTCCAGCCTGCCGCTGAAGATCGGGAGAGCGGGCCGTACGGACCCGATGGCCCTGGCCCGCACTCTGGCGGATCTCCTTCCCAAGATGGAGGAGGTTGAAAGGATATCCGTGGCATCCCCGGGCTTCATCAATTTTTCCCTGACGAGCAAGTGGCTTGCGAGCCAGGTGGAAGAGATTCTAGGCGCCGGACCGGCCTATGGGGACATTGACCTCGGCAAAGGCGCCAGGGTTCAGCTCGAGTTCGTCAGCGTCAACCCCACAGGCCCCATCCACGTTGGGCATGGCCGGGGCGCGGTGCTGGGCAGCACGCTGGCCAACCTCCTCAACGCCGCCGGCTACTCGGTCGAAAAGGAGTATTATGTCAATGACGCCGGCAACCAGATGGACGCCTTCTATCGCTCTCTCTATTGCCGCTATCTCCAGGCACTGGGCAAGGAGGCCGAGATGCCGGCCAACGGGTACCAGGGCTCCTACCCGGTGGAGCTTGCTCGCGACATAGTTGCGGAGAAAGGGGATGTTCTCCTGGGGCTGCCGGTCGAAGAAGCGGTCGGGGAGATTGGCAGACTGGCGCTGCCCAAGGTCACGGCGGCCATCAAAGCCGACCTCGAACTGCTGGGTGTCACCTTCGACCTCTGGTTCAGCGAACGCGCCCTGTTCGAGAACAAACAGTACGAGCGGGCCATGGGGCTGCTGAGAGAGGGTGGACATGTCGCAGAGAGAGAGGGGGCGCAGTGGTTTGTCTCCACCGCTCTCGGCGAGGACAAGGACAACGTGCTGGTGCGCAGCAACGGCGCCCCTACCTACTTCGCCTCAGACGTGGCCTACCACTACAACAAGTTCCTGGAGCGCGGTTTCGACAGAGTGGTCAATATCTGGGGAGCCGACCACCAGGGGCACGTCTCAAGAATGAAGGCGGTGATCGGCGCGCTCGGGATTGACCCCGAGAGGCTGCAGATAATCATTTCGCAAATGGTCACCCTCCGCCGGGGGCAGACCCTGCTCAGGGTGTCCAAGCGCACCGGCGAGCTCATTACCCTTCGCGAGTTGGTCGAAGAGGTGAAGCCGGATGCCTGCCGTTTCTTCTTCCTCTCACGTTCCGCGGACAGCCAGATGGACTTCGACCTCGAGCTGGCAAAGCGCGAATCGGCGGACAACCCGGTGTACTACGTTCAGTATGCCCACGCTCGTATCGCGAGCATACGGCGCCTCGCTGAGGAGAGGCACATCGACTACAGCGATGGAGACGTGGGCCTACTGACTTCGGATGCCGAGCTCAACCTGATCCGCAAGATGGTGCTGCTCCCCGAGATAGTGGAGCTGGCAGCCGCCAACCTGGAGCCGCACCACCTTCCGTACTTTGCCCAGGAAGTGGCCACGGCTTTCCATAGCTTCTACAAGCAGTGCCGGGTCGTTACCGATGACGTGCCGCTGACCCATGCCCGGCTGAAGTTGGTCAAAGCCGCCCAGATTGTTCTCTCCCGGTCCCTGCGCCTCATGGGCATGAACGCACCCGAGCACATGTAGCGCGCGCCGGGCGGCCCAGTCGGTCGTCCCCACCCATTGCCCTTGCTCGCCAGACGCAGACGGGGGTTTGCAGCCCGCCCCTTTGGAGGATACCTTCGGGCCCAGCACGCTGAGACGCTGACAAAGTACTTTGGGCTACCCCTTGCCACACCAAACACCATCCCCGCCATACTTCCGTACCATTGACACGCCAGCTCCCAGGGAAGACGATTATGTATAAGAG
>CAZBET010000003.1:0-18310 GCA_964490995.1 uncultured Dehalococcoidia bacterium | reverse complement strand
ATCGCCACAATCGTCTTCACTATGGGGCAAATCCTTATGGGGAAAAGCGAGGTCCGGGCCCCGGTCAGTGTAGTCCAGGCAGCCATGACTAGGAGCATCCCCCCGCATGCCCGATACACGATGAGAGAGACAGGGTTGCCGGGGCCCTCAAGGATAGTGACGAAGAGCGTCAGCAGCCCGAGAAAACACAGCGTCAGGCCCTCGCTGACCCACTCCATCGTTATGATGCGCTTGTTCTCCGTTGACGTCGGCTCGAAGCCCTTGACGACAGCCTTCGTGGGGATGATATGGGCTATCCCCCAGATGATGATGACGATGGAACCGGCGTACAGAAGTGCGTCAGACATCGCGGTCACCTCTTTCCGACGTTTTCGGCCATAGATAGTGGGCCCCGCTGCTCTCCACCCGCCCCGCCATCATCCCGATGTCCTTCTGAGCCGCAGCCTGCGGCGCGGTGGGTTGCGCTTCGCTCCACCCACCCTACCCTTGGTTGATCCTCTTGCCGATTCTACATGCTTGCAGACATAATGCGCAACTGTGCTTTCGCCCAAGCGCCGGGATGAACTCCGCCCGCTTGGCGTTGCACAGATGAGCGAAGTCGTTCATTCTGTTCATCCACGATGTTGGTCATAGTCACCCCGTTGGCCACCGTCAGGTCGAGGTCTTCGCCTCGTTCCACCAGTACCTCTTTCCTGTAAGGAAGGCGTCAACGCCTTTCCTTTTGAGCGTTCTCAGGTTCTTCAGGTGTGCTTCGCCGTGAGCCGGTTTGAGGAAGTCCAGCTTCTCGCAAGTCTCGAACTCATCGCACTGCCAGCACCCTTCAATCCCTTTCCGCTGGCAGCATTTCCTCATGTTGCAGAAAGGCGGGCCGCCGCCACCCCGACACGCCTTCGCGCAGCCGAACTTCGCCATCGCTCCCAGCACCTCGTAGCATTCCCCATAGTGCTTGAAAGGCGCGAACAATGGAACGGCTGCCAGGGACTCCGCGTGTCTTTGGAACTTGGCCGCTCTGAGTTCCTTTCTGAGGTCCCTGGCCATGTCGGCGACCTTGCTCGCGTGGGCCGGGCAATCCCCACAGCACATGCCACAGTAGGTAACCAGACCAGCGTTGTCAGCCATCAGCTCTCCTTTCTCCTTAACCTCAATTCAACTCCTTCTCGACCGGCGACGTCACTAAGCAGTTTTCGGACAACCCCGGCCCTGGTTCTGACATCATCCACCACAACCTCGTTTGTTCTTGTCCCGCGCTCAGCCTCCGCCAGAGAGGCCTCCAGATCCTCAATGGGAAGGAGGGTGGCCGCAATGCAGTAGAAGCTTCGCGACCTGCCATCGTCGAAGCTCTCCAGCATCTTCTCCAGCAACACAATCCGCTTGCGCTGCTGCTCCAGGAATTGTTCAAGACCGTGTCGTCTTACGAACTCCAGGTTGTGTCTTATCTTCCTGTGGGTCAGGAAGGAGTCTTCCTGCCAGCACTTGTCCAGCCAGGAAGCGAATCTGGAGCAGGGGAACTCATCGCACTGGCCACAGGCCTCGAGCCCTTTCTTCCTTACGCAGCAGGTTATGTGCCCGCACGACGGGTGCTTCTCGAAGAAACCCGGCCCGCAGCAGCCCGGGCACCTGGAGGTGCCCACGGTGTAGTATCTGGGGCACAAACCGCAGTCGAGGCCACAGCAGCCCAGGGTAGGATACGTCTTGAGCGGTCGTTCGCTCACCTCGGTGCACCTCCGCCGGTCGCGGTGCCGGAGCCGGCCTGGGCGACCCGCCGGGTCGCCCCTACAAGCCTATTTCTCCGCAGTTCCGGATTTCACCGCGCTTCCGGGACAGATCAGCCGCATCTTGCAGACCGAGCAGGACGTCCTCCTGCTGATGGTGCCGCTGTAGAGAGAGACCGCGAGCAGCAGGACGAGCACCGCTACCTTCGGGGCCGTGAAGTCTTTGACGAGGGCGTAAATGACCATCCCGATTGGCACCGCGCTCAGCAGCCCGTAGACGATGGGGGCCAGTTTCACCCCTGCGCCGGTGCTGAACTTCTCCACGCTGCCCTGTCTGAAGAACAGGGCCGCGAGCTTCCCCCACCCGATGGGACACCACTTGCCGTAGTAGTAGCAGTTCACGCAAACGAGTCTACGCAGCACGAAGAAGACCATCACCACCGCGACACCAAGATAGACCCAGGCTGCGATGGGGTGGAAGAACCAGCAGGCGACGGCGCCTAATGCAATCCACAAGACCATCATGAAGTTGCCGAGGACTGCCCACGACTTCGGGCATTCCTCCAGGCCCTCTTCGCATATCCGCACCTCGTCCTTCATCTCGCGCTACCTCCTCGTTCAGGCATAGAATCGGTTCAACGCCGCATCGTGAGAATGCCAGTTCGCGCGCATAATCTCCGCCACCAGCGCTGGCGTCAATCTGGCTCTCAGTTCATCTGCCTCCATAGCCATTATGCCTCCTGTGAGCCCCGCGACCTTCCGCGAGCCCGCCCCGAAACGGGCATCAGGTCACAGTAGTAGAACCTGTCGTCTCTCAAGACCACCTTCCCCTTCCTGCACCTTATCCGCTCGCGGAATATCGGCCCGTCGTAAACAAACGAATGGAACTCCCCGTTCTCGCCGCAGGGGTCAACCGCCAGGGGCAGCTCGGAAAGGAACCGCTCATCGAACGCCCTCCCAACGAACCGCCTATCGAGTACGTTGGAGTCAATGCACGTCGTCACAGCCTTGAAGCCCAGGGCTATGAACCTGCGGGCAAGCTCTGCGGTATCACGTTTCCATAGCGGGAACAGCGCCTTCATCCCGATTCTCGACAGGTTATCCTCACGGTACTTTCTCACGTCCTCCAAGAAAATGTCGCCGAAAACCACGAACGAGATGCCCCGCTGTTTGTATGGCAGCAGCGTCTCCCTCATCCTGGCATCGTACTCGTCGTTGGGCGCACCGGCAGCGATATCAACCTTCTCCAGCGGGATACCCAGCGACTCAGCCTGCTGTTCGAGGAGAACGGTCCGCACCCCATGCATGCTGACCCTGTCGTAGTCGCGGGTTACGGTCGTCAGCAGCGCTACCACCTCGTAGCCCCCGTTCATCCTGAGTTCATGGAGAGCCAGCGCACTGTCCTTGCCGCCGCTCCACGCGAAGAGCATCCTCTCAGCCATTACCCTGAAGCGCCACCTCCGCTACGGTCAACTGCCGTTCATTCCTGTGACACGACCTTGATCTCGAAGAGCCTGGGCCACAGCTTTCCCGTCACGAACAGCCGGTCGCTCTTCGCGTCGTAGGCAATGCCATTGAGAACATCCACAGGTTGCGACCGGTCTTGGGGACTCAGGAGCCCTCTGAGGTCGATCCACCCGGTGACCCGGCCCGTCTCGGGGTTGACCCTCGCGACGCGGTCTGTCGTCCACACATTTGCGTAGACCTCGCCGTCAACGTATTCCAGCTCGTTCAGCCTGGTTACAGGGCCTTCGTCAGCCGACACCTGGACCCGTCCCGTTTCCTGGAAGGTCTCGGGATCGAGGAAGTGTAGGGTTGCCGAGCCATCGCTCATGATCAGCCGCTTGCCATCGTGCGTGATGCCCCAGCCCTCGGTCGGGTAGTTGAACTCCCGCAGCAACTCGAAGGAATCCTTGTCGTAGACTAACCCGATGTTGGACTGCCAGGTCAACTGGACAATCTCGTCTCGCCAGACCGTGACGCCCTCGCCGAAGAACTCCAACGGCAGTTGGCGAATCTGCAAGACGTCCCCGGTCTCCAGTTCCACGCGCCGCAGCGAGGAACGCCCGTAGAGCCCGGTCCCCTCGAACAGGGCCCCGTCCTCGAAGTCCAGCCCCTGCGTGAAAGCGCTCAGGTCATGCGGGTAGCTGGCGACCACCTTGTACGTGTAGACTGGAACCGCGACTGGCGTCGCGGAGCCTGTGGGCGTCGCGGATTGCGGTGTGGTGAAGCAGGACGGAGTGGAGACCAGGAGCGATGCAGAGACCACCAGCAGGAGTGCGATCAAGACCCGGCTCATACGCAATACCTGGCACGCTAAGGTTAAGCTCAGAAGCCCTCAAAAGCAAGCCGCCGGCTTGCCGCGATGGCATCCTAAATCACCCTGTATCCCCCTTCTCCGAAGGGGGATACTCAATTCCCCCTTTCGCAAAGGGGGCGAGGGGGATTCTGTTTGACCCGCAATCGTCCGTGTGATACTCTTACGCTCGTCGCCCGGCCCCTGCCGCTCAGGGATTCAAGGGTGAAGCACGGATCGCCGCAAGCACGCGAGACATGGCCGAGGGGACGCGTCGCGACTACAAGGAGAACCTGCAAGGTGATCGTCGAAAGACTCAAGGACATCGTAGGAAGCAACTGGGTCATAACCGACAGAGAGCGGATGCTGGACTACCTGACGGACGAGACCGCGCCCGGGATAAGGCCAACGCCGGCCGCCGAGCTTGTACTGGTCAAGCCCGCGACCTCGGAAGAGGTGAGCCGAATCCTGAAGCTTGCCAACGGGGAGCGCGTCCCGGTGTTTCCCCGAGGGGGCGGCACGGGCCTGTGCGGCGGCGCCATCCCAACGCAGAATGGCATCATCCTCGCTCTGGAGCGGTTGGACGGCATTCGGATCGACAGAGACAACCTGATGGCCATCGCAGAAGCAGGAGCCACGCTCAAGAGCCTGACCGAGCGGGTCGAAGCAGCCGGGCTGTTCTTTCCGCCGCACCCGGGGGACGAAAGCGCCCAAATCGGCGGCCTGGTAGCCTGCAACGCCGGCGGCTCGCGCGCTGTGAAGTACGGCGTCATGAGGAACTACGTCAAAGGTATGGAAGCGGTGTTGCCCACGGGAGAGGTGCTGAGCCTGGGGGGGGAACTGCTCAAGGACAACACGGGCTACAACCTGATGCACCTGATTATCGGCAGCGAGGGGACTCTGGCGGTGATTACCAGGGCGATCCTCCGCCTGTACCCGCCCATCGCGGCCAGCGCAACCATTGTGATTCCGTACGAGAGCCACCACGACGCAATCAACACAGTCCCCGAGATACTTCAGAGCGGAATCATACCGCTGGCAATCGAGTATATGGATCGCGTCTCGGTTGAGGCCTCCGCTGAGCACCTCGGCATGGAGTGGCCCTGCAAGACTGGTGTCGCCTACCTGATGATCATAGTGGAGACCGCGGACGGACAGGATATCGACTCGCTGTGTCAGACGATCTGCGAGATTTGCGGAAGGCACGGCGGACTCGAGCCCGTCATCGGGCAGACAAGGAAAGAGCAGGAGCACATCCTGAAGATAAGAAGCAACATCTATTCGGCGCTGAAGCGTGACCTTGCCGATGCCCTCGACATCGCCGTGCCTCCGGCTAGCATGGGCAAACTTGTGGATGCGATAGATGACATCGCGCGGCGTTTCAACACCAGCATCCCCATCTGCGGCCATGCCGGCGATGGCAACCTGCACCCCATTCTCGCGAAGGACTTGCTGGAGGAGAGCGGGAACCTGAAGGAAGCCAAGAGAGCAATCTACCGGGAGGCCGCCAGGCTCGGCGGCGCCATGACCGGGGAGCACGGCCTGGGCCGGGTCAGGCTTCCCGACCTCGACATCTTCCTGGACGGCAAGCGAACCGAACTGATGCGGGGCATAAAGAAGGTCTTCGACCCCAACTGCATCCTGAACCCCGGCTGTGTCATCCCGCCGCAATAGCAGATACGCGTGCATCGTGCCCGCGTCCGCCCCACCGCGCTGCGCGGATTCTTACATCTCGACCATGAGCTTCCCGTTCTCCACCCTGACCTTGTACGTCTTAAGGGGGCGCGGCGACTTGAGCATCCTGCCGAGCCTGGAAACCAGGCCCGATGGCCCCAGCCACCTGACCACCCGACCATCACCAACGTCAAACTGAGAGCCATGGCTCGGGCAGGTGACGACTGTGCCATCGAGCTTGCCCTGTGACAGCAGGCTTCCCATGTGCGGGCAGACGTTCTGGACAGCATAGTACTGGCCCGCAACACGAGCGAGAAGAACCTTCCGCCCTTCGACCGTGACCTCCTTCATGGCCCCTTCCGCTATCTCGTCGGCTTTGCCTACCGCAACCGGGTTTCCCACGTCTCACCTCACATTCGACCGTGTTGAGATGCCCTCGCACCGAATACTCTAGGTATGCCGCAGGCCCCTGTCAACTCGCGCGTGACTACGCTGCTAGGAAAAGTCGAGAAGCAGACACCCATTCGACCCTGGTCCGTGGATAGAAGGCTGAGTTGCCGTTCGTGGTGAGCTTGTCGAACCATGAACGGACCTTCGACATGCTCAGGGCGAACGGGAGAGAAGACTACGCCTCATCACCCGCCGGGTGAGCCTTCTGAATCTCGACTCACGGATTAGGGTTCGAATGGTTCTTCTGCATTTTAGCTGACACCCCTTTTCGGCTAAGGGTATAATCCCACGAAAGCATTGAACAGGAGGAGGTGCCGACGTGACGGGAGAGCATGTAGACCCCGCATACAAGTATTGTGATGACAAGATAAGACCACTCAAACGTGAACTCGAACGGCTGAAAGATGCCCACGACAAGCTGGCTACCGAGAACGCAGCGGCCTTGCTCCAACTGCAACGATTCGTCGCTGTGTTGAGGGTGAATGCCGATGCCGACAGCTTCGCAGACATGATAGCTAACCAACTTCACGACAGTACCACGACCACTCAGCTATTCGCTGACGCAGCCGCCATCAAGGAGCAAATGCGGACATCCAGCAAGCCCTTTGAATTATGTTTGGAATTCAGCAAACGATGGGCAAGGAAGCTACAGGAGTCTGGCGTTAAGTTTGTGACCTATTGACCTTCCCCCTGCGCAGTTTTACTGTGTCGTTCTCTGGGTCATCGACTGGGTCACGCAGTGCTGCTGCCCTTTCCCCTGCCCAGCGTTGTATTTCCTCGCGTGCTATCTCCCTGGTTCGCTTCTCGTCTGCCTTGTCTATCATAGTATCCTCCCTCTATGTCGTTTGGCTCCACTCAACGGATGGCCGCCGCTAGTGTAGTGCTTCCCAAATATCGTTATCTTCAGGCCAACGACACGGGCCCTGAATGCTCGGCCGGACAGCTCCGCTCGGGAACCATTCTTCTCAGGGTTCGGGGAGCTAACGAAGTGTTGGAGATACTACACTAGATATCAACTACGGTGCATAAGAACCGTTCGAATCTGGCTATTGACAAATGCCAAAGGAGGTGGTACCATTTGGGTTTGACGGACGTGCCTTCTTTTTGCCCATCTCTACTTTCTCCGATGTTACCAGCTCCGTAACAAGCTACATGAGTCTCTTGTTCTAGCTCCGTTTCTGAGAGGTGTCGAAGTATGACTGTGGTCGGGTCCCGCACTTTGCCAACGAGAAAGTCCTACGCTAGGATACCCCTCCTCCTCGAAACACCAGACCTCATTCAGATCCAGAAGGCGTCCTATAGATGGATCTGCGACCCGTCACTCGCCGGTGGTCTGAAGGAACTGCTCGATGACGTGTCGCCGATCAGAGACTTCGTCGGCACGCGGTACGAACTCGATTTCCCCAGCTACGGGTTCGGGAAAGATGCTGGGATGCCCGCATTTGAGGATGACCGTGACGGCACAGCCGAGGACAAGTTCTGGCTATACATGTGGGACGCGGCTAAGTACTCCGAGGACGACTGCTACGAACGGGACCTGACTTACGCCGTCCCACTCAAGGTGAAGGTTCGACTGAGGGTCAAGGAGACCGGCGAGGTCAAGGAACAGGACATCTTCATGGGGGATTTCCCCCTTATGACCCGCAGAGGCACCTTCATCGTCAACGGTGCCGAGCGCGTCGTGGTCAGCCAGTTGGTCCGGTCGCCCGGGGTCTACTTCACAGTCGATGAAGATCCTGCGACGGGACGCAGGCTTTGCGCCGCTAAGCTGATCCCCAATCGAGGCGCATGGCTGGAGTTCGAGACCAGCAGCCACAACTTGCTTACGGTGAAGGTCGACAGGAAGCGCAAGATCCCCGCCACCACGCTCATTCGTGCGATCAGTGACGCCGAGCACAGTTGGAGCACTGACGACGAACTGCTGACGCTCTTCCGCAAGCTGGAGACCGACAAGTCGGAGCACCTGTATATCCGCGACACAATCGAACGTGAGCCGTCGGTGAAGAGCAAGGACGAAGCACTCATTGACCTGTACAAGCGGCTGAGGCCTGGAGATCCGCCTACGATTGACAATGCGCGTGGGCTGGTCAACGCGCTGTTCTTCAATCCACGGCGCTACGACCTGGGGAAGGTGGGTCGGTACAAGCTGAACAAGCGGGTTGGCAAGCTCGCCAAGCAGAAGCTCGGCCTCAAGCTGCCTGCTGACCAGCGGGTCCTGGCGAGGGAGGACTTCGCCGCAATCGTGGCCCAGATGGTGGAACTTAACAATGGACGTGGCGAGCCCGACGACATCGACCACCTCGGCAACCGGCGAGTCCGCGCGGTGGGCGAGCTGCTTCAGAATCAAATCCGGGTGGGGCTTCTCAGGATGGAGCGGGTGGTGCGGGAGCGCATGAGTCTGCTCCCGGCCGAGTCGGCAACGCCCAGCACCCTGGTCAACAGCCGTCCCGTGGTCGCTGCTATTCGGGAGTTCTTCGGCAGTTCGCAGTTATCTCAATTCATGGACCAGACGAATCCTCTGGCCGAGTTGACCCACAAGCGCCGCCTATCGGCGCTGGGCCCGGGAGGCCTATCCAGAGAGAGGGCGGGGTTCGATGTGCGGGACGTGCACTATTCGCACTATGGCAGGATTTGTCCCATCGAGACCCCGGAGGGCCCAAACATCGGCCTTATCGGGTCGCTGGCCACCTATGCCCGGGTCAATGAGCACGGTTTCATCGAGACGCCCTACCGAAAGGTGATCAGGGAACTGCGCAATGATTCACCGCGCTTGGTGGGCCAGACCCTTGCCGAGGACGAAAAGACGGACAAGGGTCGCATAGTGGCCAAGGCCGGGACGGTCATCACCGCAAAACTGGCCGGCAAGCTCGACAAGAAGCCGCGCCGGCATATAAAGATCAAGCCCTTCGTCACCGAGGACATCGAGGACATTAAATATCTCCCTGCGGATGAGGAGGACGAGTACATCATCGCCCAGGCCAACACTCCCCTCGACGAGCGCAACCAGTTCGTCGACCTCAAGATCGAGGTGAGATACGGCGAGAAGTTCCTGACCGAAACGCCGGACAAGGTCGATTACATGGACGTATCGCCACGGCAGATAGTGAGCGTCACCACCTCTCTCATCCCCTTCCTGGAGCACGACGACGCCAACCGGGCGCTGATGGGGTCCAACATGCAGCGGCAGGCGGTTCCCCTGATACAGCCGCGGGCGCCGCTGATCGCCACTGGCATGGAGAGGGAGGCAGCCCGGGACAGTGGCCAGGTGCTTTTTGCCCCCTGCGACGGAGAGGTCATGTCGGTCTCGGCCAGCGAGATTGTTCTCAAGGACGACAACCGGAAGGAACACCCCTTCCGTATGAACAAGTTTGCCCGCTCGAATCAGGGGACATGCATCAACCAGCGGCCGGTGGTGACCAGGGGCGACATGGTGAAGCGGGGCCAGGTGCTGGCAGATGGGTCGTCCACGGAGGCCGGCGAGCTTGCCCTCGGACAGAACGTCCTTTGCGCTTTCATGAGCTGGGAGGGCTACAACTTCGAGGACGCTATCGTCATCTCCGACAGCCTTGTTAGAGAGGACAGGTTCACATCGATTCACATCGAGAAGCATGAGATCGAGGCCAGAGACACGAAGCTCGGACCCGAGGAGATAACCAGAGACATACCCAACATCGGTGAGGAGAGCCTGCGCCACCTTGATGAGCAGGGGATCATCCGCATAGGGGCCGAGGTCAGCTCCGGCGACATCCTGGTGGGCAAGATCACGCCCAAAGGCGAAAGAGGGCTCACCGCCGAAGAGAAGCTCCTTAGAGCCATCTTTGGGGAGAAGGCCCGGGAGGTCAAGGATACGTCGCTCAGGGTGCCGCACGGTGAGTACGGCAAGGTTATCGACGTAAAGGTCCTTTCCAGAGACAAGAACGATGACCTTCCCCAGGGCGTCAACGAAAAGGTGCGCCGTGGGGCTGAGCGCGAAGGACGCCCGGCGTATTGCCATGACCTTCCACCGGGTGTCAACCAGATGGTGCGCGTGTTCGTAGCTCAGATGCGCAAAGTCTGCGTAGGCGACAAGATGGCCGGGCGGCATGGAAACAAAGGGGTGATTGCTCGCATTCTGCCCTTGGAGGATATGCCGTTCCTGCCCGACGGCCGGCCGGTTGAGATCATACTCAGCCCCTTGGGCGTCCCGTCGCGCATGAACATCGGGCAACTTTTGGAGACCCACCTGGGTTGGGCAGCGAAGACCCTCGGTTTCAAGGCGCTTTCCCCGGTCTTCGATGGCGCCGATGACGCCTCACTCGAAGATGCACTAGCGAGGGCCTGGATCGCCCAGAAATCGGGGGCAGTCAGGTGGGAGAACAACGTTGACACCATCGACCTTGAACAGGCGAAGTCTTGGCTCGCTGCGCGGGGATATGACGGTGACAGAGTATTCGGCGAGAAGAACTCCGGTCAGGCCAGGGAAACGTGCCTGCGGCTCTGGCTGGATGACATCGGCATGGATGGCCATGTGCTGAGTCCCGAAGAGGTCGAGAGTACGGTAGGCAAGCTCCACCACGAGAAGGGTCTGACGCCACCCGTTTTCGGCAAGACGGTGCTCTGCGACGGGCGGAGCGGGGAGCCCCTAGACCATCCGGTCACAGTGGGCTACATCTATATGATGAAACTGGTCCACCTGGTCGAGGACAAGATTCACGCCCGGTCTACGGGGCCCTATTCGCTGATAACCCAGCAGCCGCTCGGTGGCAAGGCGCAATTCGGCGGACAGCGCTTCGGCGAGATGGAGGTGTGGGCTCTGGAAGCATACGGCGCGGCGCACATCCTTCAGGAGATGCTGACAGTCAAGTCCGACGATGTCGTGGGAAGGGTCAAGACCTACGAAGCTATCGTGAATGGCGACGACATACTGCAAGCCGGGGTGCCGGAATCGTTCAAGGTGCTGGTCAAGGAGCTGCAGAGCCTGGGACTGGCTATCGAGGTGCTCAATGAGGACGAGGAAAGGGTGACCTACCTGATAGAATCTGCTACCGAAGCACCAAGGCTGGGGATAAACCTGGCTGGGTTCGAGGAGAGTGAGTGATGCTGGAGGTAAACGACTTCACCACGGTTCGTATCTCCCTGGCTTCGCCGGAGCAGATCATGAGCTGGTCCTATGGCGAGGTTACCAAGCCCGAGACCTTGAACTACCGCACCCTGAAGCCGGAGAAGGACGGCCTGTTCTGCGAGAAGATCTTCGGTCCCACCAAGGACTTCGAGTGTTACTGCGGCAAGTACAAGAAGGTCCGCTACAAAGGGATCGTCTGTGATAAGTGCGGCGTCGAAGTGGCTCGCTCCAAGGTCAGAAGGGAGCGGATGGGGCACATAACGCTGGCCGCCGCCGTCGGCCACATCTGGTTTGTTAAGGGTACCCCGAGCCGCATGGGGCTGCTTCTGGACCTCTCTCCCCGCAATCTGGAGCAGGTCATCTACTTCGGCAAGTACATCATAACCGAGGTGAACGACGAGAAGAAGAAGGAAGCGGCTGACCAGCTCCGCAATGACACCGCAAAGAGGCTGGCGGAACTGGAGCAGTCGACAACCGAGAAGCTCGAGGCGCTGAGAGCAAAGGGCGGGTCGGGGAAAGCGAAGGACAGGGAGAAGGCGCTTCGACAACTCGAGGAGTTGCAGCAGAAGCACGACGAGGAAAAACGGCAGGTTGAGGCCGAACTGAAAACGAGGCTTGACGAACTCGATGGACTTGTGGAACTGGCCCTTCTCAGCACGGGCAAGTGCCGCGAGCTCAAGCAGAAGTGGGGTGATATCTTCAGCGCGGGCCTGGGGGCGGAGGCCATGCTCGACATCCTCAACAAGCTCGACCTGGAGCAATTGCGGCAAGAGTTGCACGGGGTAGCTGCTTCGACGTCGGGGCAACGGCGCAAGAAGGCAATCAAGATGCTGAGGGTTGTCGAGGCCTTCCGCAAGAGCGGGAACAAGCCGGCATGGATGATACTCACTGTGCTCCCGGTGCTGCCCCCGGAGTTGCGCCCCATGGTCCAACTCGATGGCGGCAGGTTTGCCACCAGCGACCTGAACGACCTCTATCGCCGCGTGATCAACCGCAACAACCGCCTGAAGCGACTTCTCGAGATGGGCGCGCCGGAGATCATCATTCGCAATGAGAAGCGAATGCTCCAGGAGGCGGTCGATTCTCTTATTGACAACGGGCGCCGGGGCAGAGCGGTCGTGACCGGCAACAATCACAGGCTGAAGTCCTTGTCCGACATGCTGCGCGGGAAGCAGGGCAGGTTCCGCCAGAACCTGCTGGGCAAGCGCGTGGACTACAGCGGCCGGTCGGTGATTGTGGTCGGCCCCGAACTCAAGCTGCACCAGTGCGGCCTGCCTCGAAGGATGGCTCTCGAGCTTTTCAAGCCCTTCATCATGCGCCGCCTCGTCGGCCGTGGACTGGCGCTGAACATCAGGAGCGCCAAGCGCATTGTGGAAAGAGGCAAACCTGAGGTCTGGGATATCCTTGAGGAAGCCATCAAGGACCGTCCCGTCCTGCTTAACCGGGCGCCTACACTGCACAGGCTGGGCATCCAGGCGTTCCAGCCCGTGCTCATCGACGGCAGCGCGATCCAGATTCACCCCCTCGTCTGCGTGGCCTTCAACGCTGACTTCGACGGCGACCAGATGGCTGTCCACGTGCCCCTGTCGCGCGCGGCGGTGGAAGAGGCGAAGAAGGTGATGCTGAGCACCTACAACATGATGCTGCCCAGTTCCGGGGAGCCTGTGGTGGCACCAACCCTGGACATTGTTCTTGGATGCTACTACCTGACCTTGACCAGGCCGGGATTGGCGGGCGAGAACATGTGCTTCAGCAGTTTCGATGAGGCCAAGCTCGCCTATGAGCTGGGCGTGATCGACCTTCGCGCCAGGATACTCGTCAGGCACGAGGTCAACGGGACGCGCCAGATGTTGGAGACCTCCGTCGGCCGAATTTTCTTCAACGAAATCCTGCCCAAGGAGCTCAGATTCAAGAATGAGCTTATGGACAAGAAGAAGTTGAAGGAGATCGTGGCCGACTGCTATCGGCTCTTGGGCAACGAGGCCACCGCCACGATGGTGGACAGCATCAAGGCCCTTGGGTTCAAGTTCGTCACCAAGTCAGGCATCACCATCGCCGTTAACGATATCGAGGTGCCCGAGGACAAGAAGAGGATTTTGGCTGAGGCCGACGCAAAGATAGCCGACACTGAGAAACAGTTCCAGCGAGGCTTGATAACTGAAGACGAGCGGTACAAGGAGGCGGTGAAGACGTGGACGAAGGCGACCGACGAACTGCAGGCAGCGCTGGAACGATCGATGGATGAGCACAGCTCCATATACCTGATGGCCGCCTCGGGGGCGAAAGGCAACATCTCCCAGATCAGGCAGATGGCCGGGATGCGAGGACTGATGTCTGACCCCTCCGGCCGAATCATCGACCTGCCTATCAAGGCGAGTTTCCGCGAGGGTCTCGCGGTATTGGAATACTTCATTTCCACCCACGGTGCGCGCAAGGGGCTCGCCGACACGGCGCTGAGGACATCTGACAGCGGCTACCTGACGAGGAGGCTCATCGACGTTGCCCAAGAGGTCATCGTCACCGAAGAGGACTGTGGGACGATGGACGGCATCTGGGTCTCGGAGTCGGCGGAAAGGAGCATGCTGGCACCGCTGGCCGACCGCCTCGTGGGCCGCGTGGCGGCCACGCCGATTGCCCATCCGCAGACTGGGGAGGTCATAGTCGCGCGGGATGAACAGATCGACATTGACAAGGCAAGGGCTGTTGCCAAAGCCGGGGTAACCAGGGTACACGTGAGGTCTCCGTTGAGCTGCCAGTCGCGTCGCGGCATCTGTCAACTGTGCTATGGAAGAAGCCTGGCGAGTGGGAGGTTGGTTCCCATCGGCGAGGCAGTGGGGATCATAGCTGCTCAGAGCATCGGTGAGCCGGGAACTCAACTCACCATGCGTACGTTCCATACCGGCGGAGTCGCCGGGCTTGACATCACGAGTGGCTTGCCCCGCGTCGAGGAGCTTTTTGAGGCGAGAACACCCAAGAGCCAGGCAGTTATCTCTGAGATCGCCGGTGTTGTCGAGTTGAGCCGAAGCGAAGAGGGCCGCAAGATCAAGGTGGTCAGTTCCGAGGTCTACAGGGATGAGTATGCCATACCCCGGGGGTATGAGGTGCTGGTAAAGGACCAGCAGCAGGTCGATGCTGCCACTGTGCTGGCCCGGCCTAAGGCTTCTGGTTCGGGGGAGGCGAGCGCCGCCGCGCCTGCGCTCACCGCACAGGTAGGGGGCAGGGTCGAGGTCCAGGGCAAGAGGTTGTCGATACTGTATGAGGAGAGAGAGGAACGCGAGTATCTCGTGTCCTTGATGGTGCCCATCACGGTCGAAAATAGGAGCGAGGTCAAGGCTGGAGACCAGCTCACCGAGGGTCTGGTCCACCCGCAGGACCTGCTCCGCATCATGGGCCGCGAGGCAGTCCGGAGATACTTGGTGGACGAGGTCCAGAAGGTCTACCGCTCCCAGGGTGTGAACATCAACGACAAACATATCGAAATTATCGTCCGGCAAATGCTGCGCAAAGTGAAGATCGATTCACCTGGCGATAGCGGCTTCCTGCCCGGCGAGCTGGTGGATACCCTGGTGTATGAGGACACCAATGCCAAGGTGCTGGCTGAGGGGGGTGAGCCTGCTACCGCGCAACCGGTGTTGCTGGGCATAACCAGGGCTTCGCTCAACACAGACAGTTTCCTGGCAAAGGCGTCCTTCCAGGAGACCACCAGGGTTCTCACCGAGGCCGCAGTGATGGGCAGCACCGACAAGCTGATGGGACTCAAGGAGAACGTCATCATCGGCAGGCTTATCCCGGCTCGCAGCGAAATCACCAAGGCTTCATTGAAACGGGCTGTCGTGCCTCTGCTGGAGGGCGAATTGGAGCCCGTGGTGCCGCGTGAGGTCGAAGCAGCGGCCGAGGAGAAGAAGGATGCGCTGGAGGAGGGCGGGGTGGCACCCGAGGGCGCATCGGCAGACCCCGATGCCGGCGCAGCAACGGATTCGTCGACCCAGAGTGGCTAGAGGCCGTTTCGATCAGGCAGCCAAGAGGAATCGACACAAGTGAAGGAAGCCAGCCCCGCGCTGTAGGGCTGGCTTTTGTTGTGCCCCTTGAATGCGTCTTTCTTTGACGCTCCACTTGGCGGCCTGTAAAATGAATGGCGGTGTTTGGCCAGCTTCGCAGCAGCATCGAACATAGCTAGAATCAGAGGTTGCTCCTGAATGTCGTCGCGGAAGCAAAGTGACATGCCGAAGGCCTACGACCCGAGCCAGGTCGAGTCCAAGTGGTATCAGTTCTGGATGGAGCAGGGGCATTTCACCCCCAAGATAGATCACAGCAAGAAGCCGTTTGTTATCATCATGCCCCCGCCCAATGTCACCGGCGAGCTCCATCTGGGCACGGCCTTCACCGCCATCATTGAGGACACGATGGTCCGGTGGCACCGCATGAAAGGAGAGCCCACGCTGTGGCTTCCGGGGAGCGACCACGCGGGTATCGCCGGGCAAAACGTGGTTGAACAGCTCCTTGCCAAGGAGGGGCTGTCCCGGCACGACCTGGGCCGGGACAAATTCGTGGAGCGGATGTGGCAGTGGATGGAGAAGTACAAGGGCATTATCGCCGAGCAGCACAAGAAGCTCGGCGCATCCTGTGATTGGACGCGCGAACGCTTCACCATTGACCCGGGTCCGATTCGTGCGGTGCGTACCACCTTCGTCAACCTCTATAACAAGGGCTTGATATATCGCGGCGAGCGGATCATCAACTGGTGCCCCCGCTGCTCCACCGCGCTCTCGGACCTCGAGGTCGACCACAAGGAGATGCAGAGCCACCTGTACTATGTGAGTTATCGGCTCGCGGAAGCGAAGGACGGGTTCATCACGGTGGCTACCACCCGACCCGAGACCATCCTCGGCGACACAGCCGTTGCGGTCAACCCTAAGGATGAACGCTACAGGAGTCTGCTGGGCAAGAAGGCTATCCTCCCCGTCATAGGCAGGGTGATCCCCATTATCGCGGATGAGGCTGTCGACCCTTCTTTCGGCACGGGCGCAGTCAAGGTCACCCCGGCTCACGACCCGGTCGACTTCGATGTCGCACAGCGCCAGAACTTGCCTTCGGTTAACATACTGAACCTGGACGCCACCATGAACGCGAATGCAGGTCCTTACGCCGGGCAAGACCGCTTCGCCTGCCGCCAGGCGCTGCTGGCAGACCTTGAGAAACAGGGGCTGCTGGTCAAGATAGACCCTTATGTGCACTCTGTAGGGCACTGCCAGCGCTGTCGCACCATCGTCGAGCCGTTCCTCTCGAAGCAGTGGTTTGTCAGAATCGCTCCTTTGGCAAAGCCAGCCATTGAGGCTGTTGTCGACGGCAGGATTCGGATAATCCCAGAACGGTTCACCAAGGACTACCTCAACTGGATGGAGAACATCCGTGACTGGTGCATCAGCCGCCAGCTCTGGTGGGGGCACAGGATACCCGTCTGGCACTGCGGCGACTGCGGTGGCCTTACGGCTTCTATGGAGGACCCCAAAGCCTGCGCCAGGTGCGGCTCGAAGAACATCACCCAGGACCCCGATGTGCTCGACACCTGGTTCAGTTCCGGGCTATGGCCTCATTCCACACTCGGTTGGCCTGAAGAGACCGAGGACCTCAAGTACTTCTATCCCACCACAGTGATGGAGACAGCCTACGACATCCTCTTTTTCTGGGTGGCCAGGATGATCATGATGGGCCTGGAGAATACCGGCCAGGTGCCCTTCCGCACGGTCTACCTGCACGGTTTGATAAGGGACGAGAAGGGCGAGAAGATGAGCAAGTCCCGGGGGAATGTGGTCGACCCGGTGAAGATCATAGGGAAGTACGGCACCGATGCTTTGCGCTTTGCCCTGTCCACGGGGAACTCGCCCGGCAACGACATGAGGCTGGGCGCGCACAAGCTGGAGGGCAGCCGCAACTTCACGAACAAGCTGTGGAACGCAGCGAGATTCGTTATCACCAACCTGGACGGTGCGGATATCGGGGTGGCGCGCCATCCTCCTCCCACGGAGGACCGCTGGATTCTGAGCCGGTTGAACCGGACGGCAGCGGATGTCAGCCGTTTCCTCGAAGAGTCTCAACTCGGCGAGGCACTACGCCTCGTCTACGAATTCCTCTGGACGGAGTACTGCGACTGGTACATTGAGATCGCGAAGATAAGGCTTCGAGAAGGCGACGGGCAACCCTCCCCTCTCCCCGTGCTGGTGCATGTGCTGGAAACGGCGCTCCGCCTGCTCCACCCGTTCATGCCCTTCATCACGGAGGAGATATGGCAGAGGCTGAGGGAGCGCCAGCCGGAGGGCAAGCCGGACTCGATCATGATAGCTCCTTACCCTCTGGCGGACGCTGGCGCTTTCGATGCCGGGGCGGAGCGGGAGATGGAGATGGTGTTCGAAATCGTGCGCTCCATCCGGAACGCGCGCGTTGAGAGCAACGTGGACCCCGGCAGGTTCATCGAGGCTGTCATCGTCACCGGCGAAGCCGGTTCGACCCTGGAAAGGCATGCCCCGTCAATCAAAGCCCTGGCCCGCGTCGGCAAGCTGGCGATCGCGGAGAGCGCAGAGGGGCTGAACCTCAGGCAGGACAAAGCGAAGACGCTGGTACTCAGGGGCGTCGAAGTGTTTCTGCCCCTCGAGGGGATGATCGACCTCGGCGCTGAGAAGGGCCGTCTTTTGAAGGAGATCGAGGCAACCCGGGCCGAGATAGCGCGAGTGGAGAGGGTGCTGTCCGACGATTCGTTTCTCGCCAAAGCGCCGCCCGCAATAGTCGAGAAGGAACGCGCCAAGCTGAGCGAGCGCGTTGACAGGCTGGGCAAGTTGAATGAGCGGCTTGCGCGCCTGGGATAGACGTGCGTGTTTACCACTTGCATTGATGGTGTATACTAAAGAACGGAGCATGGACCTCGTTACATGGTGTGTTCAAGTTCGTGCACTGGGAAAGCGGAGCCGTACTCAGAGAACCAGGGACAACTCGTGAACGTTCGCCCCTCGGAACCCGGAGTCTCGACCAGGATCTTGAGCCGCAAACAACATCGAAGACGAGGCCTGCCTAATCAAGCGGAAA
>CAZBET010000002.1:0-18606 GCA_964490995.1 uncultured Dehalococcoidia bacterium | reverse complement strand
CCATTTGCTGAAATCATTCCTATCCGCAGTGACATGGTATTGGAAGGTCTCCTCTGACATTTCCTGCAGGGCAGCGCCGAGTTGCTCTGGGTTCTTCATTACGCGACCATCGTAGCACCAGAACACTTTGTCTGCTGCAACATCCGCTAACCACGATTCGTTTGTTGCCTTCGT
Organism: uncultured Dehalococcoidia bacterium; assembly: GCA_964490995.1. Taxonomy (GTDB): domain Bacteria; phylum Chloroflexota; class Dehalococcoidia; order SZUA-161; family SZUA-161; genus CAZBET01. Next base: position 18,432 of record CAZBET010000002.1, on the reverse strand, counting down.
CATCGTGCCGAGCACTGCATCTCCGCTCTTGCCTATTCTGTACATCTCGGTCCTGCACACCGGGCACACGCCTCTGGTCGCTCGCCTTCCGTTCTTCATGGTTACGCTCCTGGCACTCAGCATTTCCCTTTCTGTGTGGCACTTCAGACAGTATGCTTGTATCACACGACCTCCTCTATTCAGGTCTTGAACGACCCATTGACCAAGTCAGGATTTGGGAGTGAATCTGATAGAAAGCAGAATCTTCCATTCCAGAGCGAGGGAGGCTGCGGACCCGGTCAACTCTTAGTGCCTGGAACAGCTCGCTGCACGCCGTTAGATGTGGTCCTCCAAGCTCTTTGAATGCTTGCGGCGCTCCACGAGCCACAAAACTGCTTACTGGCTCCGCACTTCTTGCATATACCCAAGTTCTTCACACTTATTAACCAGTGATGAACACACGTCTCCAAATCATCATCATGAACTGTGCCGGGCTCATTCCCCATGTCTAACCTCCCTAAGATAGAATGGGAGCACTGCCGCAAACGAGTGCGTCCGGGCGCTATCTCCCGCTACCGGGACCATCGCAGAAGGCCCTGCACTCCTCAATCGCCTTCTCCACCCATCGGGAACCCAGGTATACTGGCAATGCGAACTACCCACAGTTCGCCTTGCTGGGTCCTGTTCAAATCAACTTGAGATCACTTCAAGGGAAAGTGCCTGGATGCCGCGAAGGCGAAGGAGATGGTCTGCGGCAGATTAGCTTGGGGGGGCCTGAAAAGAGGAGGTGGGCACCATTCCCAACTGCCCATCATCCTCGGACCAACCCCTCAAACCAATTCGGGGAGCGGGGAACCTGGCTGCTCCCTATCTCTAGCGCCTTGTCTTAGAGTAGCAGTCGGAGCAGTAGACCGGTCGGCCGCTTCGGGGCTCAAAGGGAACCTGGGTGTCTTTGGCGCAAGAGGCGCAAACGGCAGGAAACATCTGCCTCTGCTGCCGGTAGCCTTCGCTGTAGCTGCCTCTGCCACCATTGCCACCGTTGCCGCCAGCACGCTGTTGTTTTCTTGTTGCCCGGCAGTCAGGGCAACGCCCTGGATCGTGGGTGAAGCCCTTGGAGACGAAGAACTCCTGCTCACTAGCACTGAAGGTGAAACCTGTGCTGCAATCTGAGCAAGTGAGTGCCTTGTCCGCGTAGCTCATGGATGACCTCCTTTTTGTGGTTATGACCTGATTGGAGCTTGATCATCCATGGCCTGGGGAATGCCTGAGCAGCAGGACAGGTCGGGGAATAGCAAACTTCTTGCAGGTTCTGCTGTTATACTAACCACCCAGTCGGGTTTTGTCAAGCTCACCAGCATTTCGGTTCCGTGCAGTTCGGGTTGGCACCTGATTTGCTGTGCTAATGCATTGCATAGGCAGAGTGAGGCAAGCGTGGCAGTGACCAGCCGCAGAAGATGTTCTGAGACGCGCGTGAGCCTTAGCGGTCTGTGCACAATGCGCTATGTTGTTCGATTTGGGGAGCCGAGGTGCGCTCGAGGCACTAGACGCCGCAGCAGGTCAGGGCCGGCACACCCTCGACAGGCCTAGGGCAGGGAGAAAACGGGGACGGCAACGCTCCTGTCGGGGGAAGTCTGCCCTGAGGTGGCTTTGTCCATCATTCTCAGGACTTCTGGCGAGAAATAGACCTCGCCACACTGGCTGCATACCTCCGCAGGCACGTTCTCAAAGATGACGATCTCGTCCCCCCAGCGGTGCACATGGCGGATCCTCTTCTCAACCACCTCACCCTTGCAGAAGTAGCACCTGTTCATAACTTCGGCCTCCTGCGCTTCCTCCAATCGGCCCACTGGTCTGGGCGCGGACGATACACCGTGACAATAACGACATTCTCTAGCGCCAGCCCGCACACCACATGGAGCGGCGAGCCCCGTGCGTCGAACCCCAGCACCAAACAGCTTCTGCCGCGTGCGTCATTCGGGTAGCTCTCAATCACTTCAGCGCGGCGCGAGACCAGGGCCTCTTCAATATCGTCAATGCCTATCTTCTCAGCTTCCCTCTCCTGCTCAGCGTGGCTCGTCAATCGGTACCATTGTCGCTTTAGCTTGTCTTGAATCTCAGCCAGTAGCTGGCCTTCTTCCATCACGCCTATTATAGCATAGGTTCGGACTCGGGCCCCGACGGCGCCACACCGTCAAGCCTAGAAAGGCTCTCCCACAGAGTTGGCCATCTGCATTCCCACGGTTGGAGAATGGCGTCCTATGCAGCGCGGGTCGGCTTCTACCCAAGTCTCTCCCCAGGCTTCAGCCCCACCGAGAGGGCGAACTCGGAAGCGGTGAGCTTGGGCTGTCCCTGTGGTTGCACACGCTTGACGAGCAAGCACCCGCCCACGCCGGCAACGGCTACGCCTTGGCCAGAGACCTCGATGATCTCACCAGGCGCGGCAGAGGCAGTCCGCTTGACTAGCTCGCACTCGAAGAGCTTGAGCTTCTGGCCACGCAGTGAGGTGGTGGCGCCGGGCTGGGGATTCGTGCCGCGGATCAGGTTGTAGACCTTCTGCATGGGCTGAGCCCAGTCGATGACGGCATGCTTCTCATCGCACGGGGGTTCATAGGTGGCCTGAGACTCGTCCTGGGGTATCCGGGGGGCCTCTCCCTTGTTGATAAGCTCGATTGACTCCATCAGCGCTTCCACACCCAGCGGGAAGAGCCTGTCGTAGTAGAGCGAGCCGGCTGTGTCATCGGGCAAGATATCGACCTCTTTCCGTAGCAGGATAGGGCCCGTGTCAATCCCTCCATCCGGCCAGAAGATGGTGATGCCCGTCCTGGTGTCACCATCTATGATGGCCCAGTTGATGGCGCTTCTTCCACGGTGCCTGGGAAGCAGTGAGGGATGGTACTGGATTGTCCCCAGCTTCGGGCAGTTCAGGACGGACGCAGGCACAATATCGGTGACGAACGCCATGACCCCCAGGTCAGGCGCCAGCCCGACGAATCTGTGATAGACATCGGGATCGCGCATTCGCCGGGGCTGGAAAACGGGGATGCCTCGCTGCTGAGCCGACTCCTTGAGGGGGTCTGCCCTGGAGCCCGGCCTGTCGGGGGGCGTGTAGACAGCTACGACCTGTTCGCCCTGCTTCAGCAGGGTTTCCAGGACCTTCTGGCCGAAGGCGGCCTGGCCGATCAGAACGATACGCATGTTACCACCCGCCGGGTCGCTCCGGGCTGAGATCCTTCGCTGCGGCTCAGGATGACACTGGGTTGCCCAGGGTACGAAATCCCCCTCTTTCCCCCTTTGCGAAAGGGGGATGAGAGACTAAGCGTCCGCCTCGTGACAGGAGTCACGACGCTGCATTCTGACGCGGCCATTGGGCGCGGACATCGCGCCTACGACGGCGCCCCGATGGTCGGGGTCGCATGAGCATAGGCCGCGTGCCGGTCGATCATAACGTTGACAGCGGCAGGAAGACCGCAGGCAAACGCTCTCTCGAGGGCGGGCCGGATCTCCTCGGGGCGCTCCACGTACTCACCGTGCCCGCCGAGGGCTTCCACAACCTTGTCGTACCTCGCCCAGCCCAGATTCCTCCCGAGAGCCCGGTCGCCATTGCCGACGGGCATCCAGGCGCGGTTGTTACCGATAACCGACACCACAGGGATGTCGTGTCGCACCATAGTGTCGAACTCCATCCCGTTGAGGCCGAAGGAGCCGTCCCCGTGCACGATGAGCACCTGCTTGTCGGGCCGGGCCAGCTTCGCCGCCATCGCGAAACCGGTGCCCACCCCCAGGCAGCCCAGCTTCCCCGGGTCGAGCCAGTGCCCGGGGTGATGTGTCCTCAGAATCTGAGCCGCGAAGGAGACGATGTCGCCTCCATCGCCGACTACGATGGCGTCCCGGTCCAGGAAGGCGCCAACCTCCTTTAGCAGCCGCAGGGGGTGGATGGGAACCGCATCGGAGTTCAGGAGTGGTTCAAGGTACTTGACCCTCGCCGTTTCCTTGGCCCGTACCTTCTCCAGCCATGCCGTCCTCTTTCGCGCCGTTCTCTTGTCCAACTCCGCCCGCAGTTGCTTCAGCACCTCTCCGGCATCCCCCACGATTCCGACATCGATGCTCCGGTTGCGCCCGATCTCCGTCTGGTCGATGTCGATCTGGATCACCTTCACCTGCGGATTGAACAGCGGCGGCGCTCCGTAGTTCAGCCTGAAGTCGATTTCGGTTCCGATGAGCACCGCGACATCGGCCTGGCCCAGAGCGAAGCGCCGGGAGAAGACGAAGAACTGAGGATGATCGCCGGGCACGCAGCCGCGTCCCATGCCGTTCAAGAAAACGGGAGCACCGAGGGCTTCAACGAAGCCCTGAAGCTCGCGGCTCGCCTGCGACCAGTACACGGTGTTCCCGGCCATGACCACCGGTCTTTGTGAGCCGGAGAGAAGTCCGGCTGCCGCCTTGAGCAGGTCGGGATTCCCCGCCGTGCCGAAGAGGGCTCGAGATTTAGCCGGCTCAGGGAAAGCGACCTCGGATTCGTCAACCCGGTTCAGAAGCACGTCGATGGGGCATTCAAGGAACACAGGCCCCGGCCTGCCGGCCAGGGCGTGTCGATACGCGATGCTGACGTACTCCGGGATGCGCTTCGTTTCGAACACGGTTCGAGCCCATTTGGTGATCGGCCTCATAAACTCAATGTGGTCGAGCTCCTGGAGGGTGCCTTTCTCGAATGAGTTCATCGGGCTGCGGCCCCCCAGGACGAGCATCGGGCTCCCCGCCTGGAATGCGTTGGCGACGGCGGTGACCACGTCAGTGACGCCCGGTCCTGCCGTCACCGCGGCCACACCGGGCTGTCCAGTGACCCTGGCCCAGCCCTCCGCGGCGTGACCAGCCGCCTGCTCGTGACGGGTGTCGACTATCTTGATCCCCTCGCGTTCGCAAGCCTCCATAATGGGCATGACGTGAAAGCCCCACAACGCGAAGAGGTATCTCACGCCCTCCGCCTTCAGCGCCCTGGCAACAAGGCTGCCCCCGTCAACGTCCGCCATTTCGGATTGCCTCCTGAGAGCGGCTCGAGGCCGGGGGCCTACCAGTAGATCTGTCTTCAAGCGGCAGGGTGAAGAAGAAGGTGGAGCCTTTGCCCTCCTCTGACTCTACCCAGATGCGCCCGCCATGGGCTTCCACCAGCCTGCGACACACCAGAAGCCCCAATCCAATGCCTTTAACATTGCCGAGCCTGCCGGCTTCCAGCCGCTGGAAAGGCGCAAACAGTCTGGCCTGATCGTCTTTTGATATCCCAACCCCCTGGTCGCCCACACCTACAACCAGATAGTCGCTGTCACGTCTGGCGAACACCCGTATCTTGCCCCCCTCGGGCGAGTACTTGATTGCGTTTGTAAGGAGATTGTACAATATCCGGTCCAGCCTCACCGGGTCGGCGTGCACCGCGGGGAGCCCCGGGGGTACGCTCACCACAAACCGGTGAGTCGAAGATTGCCGTCTTACCCTCTCTACAGCGTTCCTGGCAACGTCCCGGACGCTCAGAGGCTCCAGGGAAAGAAACAGGCGGTGCGCCTGCGCCCGGGAAAGCTCCAGCAGGTTGCCCAGTATGTGCGACAGCGATTCTGCCTCCCAGGCTGCGTCCTGGAGGAGCCCCCGGCTTTCCTCTGGGGTCAGGCGGGCCTCCTCGGTCAGAGCGGTATTCAGAGCGCCCAGTATCACCGTCAGCGGGCTGCGGAGCTCATGAGAGACCAGACCGATGAACTCATCCTTCAACTGCTCTACCTGCTTGCGTTCGGTAATGTCTTGAGTGTGAACTAGATAGCCACCGCCGCCCTTCACACCTTTCGCGCCGAGCGGGGTCACTGACACATCGAAATGACGGACCCCCTCTCTGCTTGTGCGATACGCTCCACGTTGTCTAGTCTTCTCGAAATCGACAGTGGCTTCGTATCTTGCCGTTTCGCCGTTGCGCAGTCTCTCCCTTACCTCTTCGGACATATTTGGGTCCGTGAAGAGCCTATACCCTCGCATCTCGTCAGCGTCGGACGCCCCAAAGATGTCCAGGCACGCCTTGTTGACAGTCACCAGCGTGCCTTGCGGGTCGAAGAGCTCAATGCCGATAGGCGATTCTTCGTAGATGCTTCTGAATCTCTCCTCGCTGGCGGCAAGCGCCTCTTTGGTCTGCTTGTAGATGGCGCTCTCAATGAGCTCCCACCTGCCCTGTCTCTTGAGCAGAGCGAACTGGTGATTGCGCACTACATCTATGACCTCAGCAGCGCCACATCTGTGCAACCAGTAGGTGCAGAGCGCCAGCATCCTGTATTTCCCGATGACGTTGTTTATCTCAGCCTCATACTCCGTGAAGTCCCTCCAGCCGTTCTTCTCCAGCCAGGCGGTGTTCCCGGTTACCCTCAGCCCGCTGTAGCCCCTGGCCAGGGCCTGGTTCAGCTTATCGACCCAGCCATCAAGCACTCTCCGAAGGTCGAAAACACCGTCCTTAAGATACCATTCGTCGTGGGGCAGTATCTCCATTTGTCCCCGGTCCAGATACCGAGCGAAGTCGGGCATCGCTTCGGATATCGCGTCGCGGGCCTCCTTCTCGTTGAGAGGCGCTGCTGTGACCCACATACAGAATTCGTTGTTCTCCAGGCCGGCCCTGAAGTACGGCACAAGAAGGTCAACCAGGTCCTCCCTGGTCTCGTAGAATTGACAGAAGTGAGTGGCCCAGGGCACATCGCCAATGACATCGATCCCCGTCTTCCTGAGCTCTACTGTCATACCGATCACCCCCTGCTGCCACGCCAGGAATCCCTTGCGGCTCGACGCAGCTCACCCGTCATCGCGGCACACTGTAATGAGAAGGTTCGTGGCGACATTATAGGGTCGGCCGACGGGGCGGTCAAGGATTGCCCGTGAACGGACCCCTTCGCTCCCGTTCCTTGACTTCTTGATGCCGCCCCAAATATCATAGCAGAGGAGAAGGGTGCCCAAAGGAGTCTCCAATTCGCCCTTTCCGCCGAGAGAACTCGTGCTACCACCTTCAGGAAAGCGAAGAAGGCCGTCGACTCGGGTGAAGACGTGAAGCTGGGGCCGGTGCGTACGCCCGCTTACTATTAGGAGGTTCAAGAGGATGAGAACTGATCTCAAGGAACAGATTACACGCTACATAGCCAAGTGCCGTCTATGTACCATCGCCACGGTTGGTGCTGACGGCCAGCCGAACGCCGCTACGATCTTCTTTGCGAACGCCGGCACGGATATCTACTTCAACACGGGCAGCGAGAGTCAGAAGGTCCGCAACATCCGGGCCAATCCCAGAGTCGCGATAGTGATGACTGAGCCCGGCCCGGTCCCTGCGAGCGACCAGGACATCAAAGGGATTCAGGGCTTCGGGAGGGCTACCATACTGGCCGATGCGGACTTGTCGGCCGTGCCCAAAGGAGTAGCTGCGAGACACAAGGCCTTCAACAGCGCGACGCCCGGCAAATCAGTGGTCGTCAAGGTGGCGCCGGAGAAGATATATTTCGTCGACTACTCTCGCGGATTCCGGCACCGGGATTTGCTCGAGCTCTAGCTGACCCTCGTACAATCATGTCCCCGACCACACGGGTATCCGGATTACGCCGCCAAATGTGGCGTTGGCCTCGCGCTCAGTTCCCCGAGTAGTCGTTGTTTTCCTCTCGGTTGCGCACGAAACTGCTCGACCCTGCAGTCAGGCATATACGGTTCTTCCGACCACCGGCTTCCGTATTGTCCACAGAAGACCGGCGAGCAAGGCAACGAAGTCGTCGTCCCGCTAATCCACGCTCCTGAACTTCTCCCTGGGGGCCCCGCATATCGGGCACTGGTCCGGCAGTTCTCCATCGGAGACGTAGCCGCAGACTCCGCAGACGTAGTATTTGGTCTTCGTCTCCCGTACCATATGCTCCAGAGCCTTCTTGTACAGTTTGGCGTGGCCTGCCTCTACGTCACGGGAGTAGGTGAAGACCCTGGCAACACTCGTGTTCCCCTCCTCATTGGCCTCCCTGAGGAACGCGGGATATGCACCGCTTGCCAGGTTCTCCCTCTCGAAGGCGGCCTCAAGGTTCTCCTGGGTGTCGGAGACCCCGCCAAGGAGGCGCAGGTGATTGAAAGCGTGGATTCCCTCAGCCTCAGCAATGGCTCGAAACAGCCTGCCCACCTGAGTGTAGCCCTCCTGCTCAGCCTTCATGGCGAAGGCCAGGTTTCTCTGGTGGGCTTGCGACTCAGCCACGAAGCCGGACTTGAGGTTCCCCAAGGTCTTCGTCCCCTTTATCCCCGGAATCTCATGCGGCACGAGCTTCTCCGCTTCGGCACCGCATGTCGGGCAGTGCCCGGGTTTCTCAGCCGCAAGCTCCAGATGATGGCAGTTACTGCACTTCCACATGGCGCTGTCTCCTTCCTGCTCGACCTCTCCCCTCTTTCGGCTGATTGCTCGCACTCGGGCGGGGAACAGGCCGAGTGTAGCCTGATATGCGGCATGGCGTCATTCTTCGCCGCCAAGAGAGATGCCTGCAACCGCCATTATAGAGGCTTGCAGATAAAGAAGCGAAAAGGCCGTCCCCCTCAGAGAGAGCCTTCCGGATTTCTGCCCGGGGATCACGGCCTGTTCCAGGACCTTCCCTTTTCAGGCCTGCCCAGAAGAGGTAAAATTGGTGCTCGGAGACGTCTTGGCAAAGACAGATGTCAGTCTAGTAGAAGAGAGGTGAAGTGTGAGTCCACAGAAAGTGGCAGACGCAGCGCTGGGCGATCTCCGAGTTCTCGATCTGGCGGGTCCGATGGGGCTCTACTGCACCAAGCAGTTCGCCGACCTGGGGGCGGACGTGGTCAAGGTCGAACCGCCCGGCGGGGACCCGACCAGAAACCTCGGCCCGTTCTATCACAATGAGGTTCACCCGGAGAAGAGCCTGTACTGGTTCCATTTCAATACCAACAAGAGGAGCATAACCCTCGACATTGAGAGTCCCGATGGCAGGGACATCCTGAAGAGGCTGGCGAAGACAGCCGACGTCCTGGTCGAGACTTCCCAGCCCGGGTACATGGAGTCACTCGGCCTCGGCTATTCCGTCCTCAAGAGAATCAACCCGGGGATCATAGTGACCTCCATCAGCCCCTTCGGCCAGACCGGCCCGTACCGGGACTTCAAGGCCTCGGACCTCATTGGACTCGCCATGGGCGGTTTCCTCTTCATCTGTGGCTGGGAGGACGAGCCTCCGTCAAGGGTTGCGGCTTCCCAGGCCTACAACATTGCCTCGATACATGCCACCACTGCCACTCTGATCGCGCTTTATCACCGCGACATGACCGGCGAGGGGCAGCACATAGATGTGTCGATGCAGCAATGCGTGGCGCACAGCCTCCAGTGGGTTACACAGATGCAGGACCTCCAGAAGCGGATCATGGTTCGCTCGGGCCGCCTCGGGGTGCCTCTCCAGGAATGCAAGGACGGCTGGGCCAACTTCATCGCCCTTTTTGACTGGGACCTCTTAGTTGAGTGGCTGAACGTTGGCGGTGGGGCCGCCGACCTGAACGATGATAGATACAAGGACATGGACTACCAGATAAGGCCGGAGGTGAGGCAGCACATCACCGAGGTCACCGACGCCTTCACCAAAGCCCACGACAAGAGGTGGGTCTGCGAGGAGGGACAGAAGAGGGGCATAATAGCCATTCCCTGCAACAACGCCAAGGATGTGCTGGAGATTCCACAGCTTGTCTTGAGGGACTTCTTCGTGGATGTAGAACACCCCGAACTGGGAGACACGCTCACGTACCCGGGCGCACCCTATCGTTTCGGTGAAACGCCGTGGCGGATAAGGCGACGCGCCCCCATGATTGGCGAACACAACGCCGAAGTCTATGGCAAGGAACTGGGGTTCACCTCGAGGCGCATGGCCAGTCTCAAGAAGCGAGGGGTTATCTAGTGGGTGGCGCGGGTGCTCTGTCACCCGCTGCGGCTGGCAGGGGGCAGAGCCCCTGCCCTATGAAAGAGGAGAGAGGGAAATGAAGAGACGATTCCCCCTGGACGGCATCAGAGTGGCGGATTTCTCGTGGTTCGGCGCAGGTCCGTATGTCACCAGGCTGCTGGCCGCTTACGGCGCGGAGGTGATAAGGGTCGAGAGCAATACCAAGATAGACGGCATGCGGTGGCAAGCGCCCAGGAAGCCGGACGTCCCCGAAACCTACAACATCAGCGGCATGTTCAACAACTTCAACCCGGGGAAGCTGGGCATAACCCTCAACCTGGGCAATCCCAGGGGGCCGGAAATCGCCAGGCGTCTGGTGTCAATAAGCGACATCGTCCTGGATAACTTCATCCCGGGTGCCATGGACAAGTGGGGGCTCACCTACAAGGACATCGTCAATATCCGGGCCGACATCATCGTCTGCACGATGCCGGTGATGGGGGTAACCGGCCCCTACACGATGTGGCGGGGTTTCGGGACCACTATCAGAACCGCCGCAGGCATCGACTTCATTACGGGCAATCCCGACCGCCCACCGATAGGCACGGGCATGGCCGCCTTTCCCGATTTCACCTGCAACCCCTATCACGCGGCCACAGCCATACTGTCGGCCCTGCACCACCGACAGCGGACCGGCAAGGGGCAGTTCATAGAGCTGGCACAACTCGAATCCACCGTCTGCTGGACGGAGACGGCCATCCTGGACTACACCGCCAACAAGCATATCCAGACGGGAATGCGTAACCGCCTCCCCCACGCCTCCCCTCACGGCGTCTACCGCTGCCGTGGCGAAGACAGAGAGGTTGACTACTGCGCCATGCCGGAGTCCGTCCCGGAGCACAAGAAGAAAGACGAGCGGTGGTGCGCCATCGCTGCGTTCACGCAGGACGAGTGGAAGGCCTTTTGCGGTGTCCTGGGCAACCCGCCCTGGACAAAGGGAAGGAAGTTCGCCACTCTGGCCGCGAGGAAGAGGAACGAGGATGAGCTTGACCGCCTCGTGGAGCAGTGGACGGTCACAAGGTCTCCGGAAGAGGTGATGACGCTGATGCAGGCGGCGGGGGTGCCGGCTGGCGTGGTTCAGGATGGCGAGGACTTGCTGACGCGCGACCCGCAACTCAAGGAGCGCGGGTTCCATGTGTGGCTCGACCACCCCGAAGCGGGGAGGATTGCCCATGATGGGCTGACCTTCGCGCTTTCGGCCACGCCGGGCGAGATACGGCGCGCCCCTCTTCTCGGTGAGCACAACGACTACGTGTACAGAGAGGTCCTGGGCTTCTCCGAGGATGAGGTGAACCGGCTCATTACGGAAGGCGTGCTTGAGTGAAGCCCGGGCCGGTCCCGGTGTGGGAGAGCCTCCCCAGTGTCGGAGAGCCTTTCCAGGCTCGATGCGGACCTCCATCAAGGCTGGAAAGCCTTTCCCACAGGAGTTCTCCTGGTGTGGCAGAGCCTTTCCAGGCTCGATAGCTCTGGCCGAAACCCCCGTCAAGGCTGGAAAGCCCTTCCCACAGCAGGCGAACCCACTGAAGCCCTAATGCTGACTGCGCTGTGGATTTGCGCCCCAGCATAGAAGGAAGGAGTTTGAAATGGCAGCGCCACTTGAGGGAATACGGATGCTTGATATGGCCTGGCAGGGGCCAGGTCTGTTCTGCGCCAATCTCCTCGGCGACCTCGGCGCTGAGGTGATAAAGGTCTACGAGGCCCACCCGGAGCGCCGCGGCGGACCCCTGATGCTCATGTACCATCCGGACTCCAATGTCTTCCCTGGATGGCGCAACTGCAAGACCATGGGCCTCAACCTGAAGACGGAGGAGGGGCTGCGGATATTCTACGACCTGGTCAAGACCGCGGACATCGTCACCGAGGGTTTCCGGCCCGGGGTTGTGAAACGCCTCAAGGTGGACTACAAGACACTCAAGAAGATGAACCCGCGCATTGTGTACGCGTCTCTTTCAGGTTACGGCCAGGAAGGGCCGTACCGCGACATCGTGGGGCATGACATCAACTACATCGCGGTGGGCGGCCTCCTCGGCACGACAAGGCTTCCCGACGGACCCCCTGTTATCCCCAGGACGGTACTGGCCGATTTCGCCGCCGGCGGCATGTGCGCTGTCATCGGTATCATGGCTGCCCTGATGGCCAGAGACAAGACCGGAAAGGGGCAATTCGTGGACGTCTCCATGACGGATGCCATCGTGGAGCTGATGATGCCGGTGATATTCCCCTGTCTCATGACCGAGACGATCTCAGAGAAGGGGCAGAGCATAGCCACAGCGGAGCGGCCGCGGCCCTGGTACAACGTCTACGAGACCAAGGACGGGCAGTACGTCAGCGTCGGCGCGGTCGAGCCGTGGTTCTACGCCAACCTGTGCCAGCTCCTGGGACGTGAGGACTTCAGTGAGCACCAGTATGCCGAAGGCGAGAAGCGCGAGGAGATTCACGAGTACTTCAGACAGACCTTCCTGACCAGGACCCGCGACGAGTGGGTGGAGACCCTCCGGCAGAAGGATACTTGCGTTGCGCCGGTCTACTCACCCGAAGAGGTCGTCAGTGACCCCCACCTGAAGGCACGGAAGATGATTGTCGAGGTGGAGCACCCGACGCTCGGCCGCACGAAGCAGATCGGGTCGATGGTCAAGCTCTCGGAGTCGCCATTCAAGGTCAGAAACTGGAGCCAGCGATTCGGGCAGCACACGGACGAGATACTGGCTGAGCTTGGATATGATAAGGCGCGCATCGGACAACTGCGCGAGACGGAGGTGATAGGTTAGAATCATGAACGAGAATCCGCTCGCGTCTCTGTGCCACCGTCTCGCTTTCAGCCTCTTCAAGAGGCTGGAGAAGCCGAGGGCCTGTCCTGAGGTCGAGTTTCTCATTGAGAACGCCCCCGGCGAGATGTGGGGTGTGGTTGGGGAAAGCTACACCAACTGGGTCTATCAGCAGGGGTTCTTTGCGGCTCTGATGAAATGCTGTGCTCCGAACGGGTCGCTCAGGATCGTCGACTTCGGCTGCGGGCACGGGAAGATGGCCCCCGTAAGCGTGTTCTTTACTCACCCGGCGGGCGAGTACCTGGGGATAGACATACAGGAGAGCAGCATTGACTTCTGCCGGAAGAGGTACTCGCATCTGCCAGGCGTCAAGTTCCATCTCTCGAAAGACGTCAATCCGTTCTACCCCGCGCAGGCACAGAGCGGCAGCGGTGGAAACAGGGCCTACGGACAAGACTGGCCTGTTGCCCCCGAAAGCGTTGATGCCGTCATCGCTATCTCGGTCTTCACCCATCTCAGGGAAGCGGATGCATTCGGCTACATAGACCGCATACACGCAATCCTGAGACCCGGCGCCGTGGCTATCCTGACCTTCCACATCCTCGAAGAACCCCGGACAAAGCCAGTGGCCACGCTCAACTACAGCCCACGGCTCGCGAGACTGCTGGAATTCCCCACAGCTTTGCCGGGCCGCTACAACTGGTTCACGTCGTGTTCAGCGTTGCCCGAATCAGGCATAGCGGTGAACGCGGCCGGGTTGAACAGCCTGATAGAGGGGAAGTTCAGAATGGAGTTGACAATCAAGGGCTCGGCGACGGGAGGGATCGGCCCGTTGCCTCAAGACGTCGTCGTGTTGAGGAAGCTGAGCTGACCAGGGAAGGCTTTTGGCATAGAGAGGACGCTGTTGTGGGAAAGGCTTTCCAGCCTTGATGTCGGTCTCAGGGGTCCCATCGAGCCTAGAAAGGCTCTCCCGCACTCAGCGACAGGGCAAACCTCACTGATCGATAGACACGCCCCTCTGACAATTTGACGGCGAACGCCAGGGAGCTTATGGTTCGATTGGCCCTGCAGGGGCGAACCGCACTGCGGGTTCAGTGTCTCTCCTCATCACCTCATCCAGAATTGCCCTGCTGCCGCTTGCTCATGATGAAGAATGTCGAATGGTAGTGTTCGGAGTGGGGGCTAAACATGTCTATCTCGCGCTGGTTCTTGTCGAGTAAGGCGAGGGCCTGAGGGTCGCCGGCGCATTCCGGCCGCATGTCTTCGATCAGCCTCTGGAGAGGGGCGCAGTATTCGGTCCACCAGATCTCCTGGTCCAAGGCGAAGCAGTCGACGAGGTCATATCCACAGGCAGCAATCTCTCCCACCTTCTTCCCGACGTCACCCGTCTCGTCATGCACAACCAGGAACCCGTTCGGTTTGAGGAAACGCGCCCATTGGCGGAGACCGCTCTCAAACCCGACCACGTGTATCGAACCCTCGGCCCAGATGATGTCGAAGCTCTCCTCGGGGAAATCCATGTCCCGCATTGAGCGTTTCACAGTCCTCACCCGGCTGGAGAGCCCCGCCTTCTCGATCTTCGCGTCAAGTCTGTCGAGTTCGTGTTGGTCGATGTCCAGAGACACTATTGAACCGTTGGTCAGCCTGGCAAGCTCCATTGTCGCGACGCCCGACCCGCAGCCGACATCCAGTATGGAAGGAGCGTCCCGCGGGGTAAGGAGTCCGAATGCCTGCTTCGTGAACTTGCAGAGACGCGCCCTGATGCGGTCCCTGCCCTCCTCGAACCTGTCGCTTTTCGTCATCCTTCACTGACCCCGCCGGCCTACAGACAAGTCCCACACAATGCTACCTTCTTTATGTCCGATGTCAACCCACCCGCTCTTCAGCTTTTTGAGCAAAGGGTCATTCAGGCGGGAGGCGGTGAATCGCTCGGGCCGGAACGGGCACGCATTGCCCGAATCGGCCCCGGCGCACTCCGGCAGTCCCACTTGACATACCACGGTCGCGGTGTTAGATTAGTTATGGACGTATGTCCATAACACATACTCAAACAGGACGTTGATCGAATGCCTAGACCCCTCAAGTGGCGTCGAGTTGACTTCATTCCTTCCGTAACGCACTTCAAGCCGGCGGGAATCCCGCTCAGTGCTCTGGAGGAGGTCAGCCTCACCATGGAAGAGGTTGAGGCGATACGCCTCAAGGACATGGAGGGACTGGAGCAGGAGGAATGCGCACAGAGGATGAGCATCTCGCGTCCCACTTTCCACAGGGTGCTGGAATCCGCGCGGAAGAAGCTGGCAGACGCCTTGCTCAACGGGAAGGCCATTCGCATAGAAGGCGGCCACTTCGAGATGGCGATGCGGCGCTTCAGATGCCTCAAACGGGGCCACGAATGGGATGTGCCCTTCGAGGACATGGTCATAGCGCCCCCTCCGGTATGTCCGCAGTGCAACAGCCCCGAGATACAGCCTGCCCCAGGGTTTGGCTTTGGGCGGGGAGATCGGGGCGGGTGGCGAGGAGGTAGAAGGGGGTGCCGATGAAGGTAACCAGAATCATAGACGACCTCCTCTCAAATGTGAATGCGGGTGCTACTGTGACAGACATCCGCGTGGGGCCTTACTGGACAGCGGTGCTGAGCCGCAACTGCGGGCTGGCAGCAACACCTCGGGCACCCGACCATCATCACCGCAGCGACGTCCCCGGCCCCGTCAAGGAAGCGGGGCGCCTGATAGGGAAAGATGCCTTTGAATTGGCTCAGTTGGCTCGCTCGGACAATGACGTCGAGGCGGCTATCGGGATAGCGGCGGTCAACTCGCTTATCGAGATTGACGAGCGCAGGTGCATTGACCTCAATGCAGCGGACCTCATCGAGCAGGAGGGTCGCGGCAAGCGAGTGGCGGTAGTCGGTCACTTCCCTTTTGTTGAGAGGCTCCGCAAGACAGTGAAAGAGCTCTGGGTGCTGGAGAGGAACCCCGCGGAGGGCGACGTCGCAGAGAGCGACATGGGAGATATCATTCCAGAGGCAGACCTGGTGGCTATCACAGGGAGCACCTTCGTCAACCGCACCATCGAGGCCGTGCTTGAGCTTTGCAGCCCTGAGGCACAGGTCATCGTCCTGGGGCCCAGCACGCCGCTGTCGCCCGTGCTCTTCGACTATGGCGTGAGCGTGGTGTCAGGCACACGGGTGGTTGACCCCGATACCGTGTTGCAGCACGTGAGCCAGGGGGCCACCTTCCGGCAAATGAAAGGGGTGCGACTGCTCACCATGAAGAGGTGAACCATGCTTTATGTTGATACAGAGAAATGCAATGGCTGCGGGGCATGTGTCGCAGTCTGCTCTCAAAGGGCCATAGCCCTCATGGGAGAGAAGGCTGTAATCAACCACAGACTGTGCGAGGAATGTGGCAAATGCCTCGAAGCCTGTGCGTCGGGCGCCATCTACGAGAAAGTGAGAGAGCCACAATTCATTCGAAGTAGGAGACAGGCACACGTTAATTCCCAGGGGAAGGAGGTGAGTGCGATGCCGTTCGGAAGAGGTTGGGGCGGTTTCGGCATGGGGCGTGGTATCGGTTTCGGTCGCGGCGCCGGCATGGGATGGGGCATGGGCTTCGGCCGCGGGCTCGGTATGGGACGCGGCAACCCCTATCCCTTCTGCCGCTTCCATCCCTGGCTACCGCGCCGCTGGTGGGCGTACGGCAGCGGTTACACCGCCGCCCAGCCACCGCCGCAGACTTACGGCCCGGGTAGCAGTTACGGCTACCCAGCGCCATATGCGCGGTGGTGAGAATCCACTATGAACCATCAAGGAGGTGAGTGAGATGTCATACAGGTACGGCTACGGGATGGGCTTCGGTTTCAGAGGAGCTTCCCCGCCCTGGCCCTACGTCGGCAGAGGTAGAGGAGGCATGCCGAGATGCTGGTATCCGGGTGCCTACGCGGCTCCAGCCGATGCGCTTTCCCCGCCCCCTCCCTACTATGGGGCGCCCTTCGGCGGACCCTACCCCAGCGTGACCCGGGAGCAGGAGATCGAGTACCTCAAGGAAGAATCAAACGCGGTGAAGGCACAGCTTGATCAGATCGACGCCAGAATCAAGGAGCTGGAAGAGGAAAAGAAATAGGGTATGAAGTCGTGGCTCTGCGGGGCAGGCTCGGGAGCCCCCTCGGCCTGTCCCGGCAGAGCCGGAAGAGGAGGTGATTTGTGAAAATAGCGATTTCGGCAACAGGGCCAAGCCTGGATGCTGAGGTAGACCCGCGGTTCGGCAGGTGTCAGTATTTCCTGATTATCGACCCCGACACGATGGAGTTCGAAGCCGTAGACAATGCAAACAAGATGGCTTCAGGCGGTGCTGGTATAGCCAGCGCTCAAGCCGTAGCCGACAAAGGAGCCCAGGTGGTGCTCACGGGCAACTGCGGCCCCAATGCTTCTCAGACCCTTTCAGGGGCAGGAGTCCAAGTCGTTACAGGGGTGTCCGGCAAAATAAGGGATGCTGTCGAAGGATACAAGTCAGGCAGATACAAGACAACGTCCGGGCCTAATGTCAGCGCCCATTTCGGCATGGGACGCGGGACAAGCAGAAGCCCGAGAATTGACAGAGAGCAACCGGCTTCATCCATCGAGCAAGACGTGGGAGAACTGAAGAACCAGTCGCAGGTGTTGCGGCAGCAACTGACTGAGGTGGTGCTCCGTCTCAATCAGCTTGAGAAAAGAATGGAATCCTAGCAACACGATAGGAGGTGACCGATGCCCGTGCGCATCACCACCCTGAGCGAGAACACTGCGCAGCTCGGTTTCCTCGGCGAGTGGGGGCTGAGCATCCTGGTGGAGACGGAGAGCGCCAAGGTGCTGCTCGATACCGGTTTAAGCACCTCAGCGGTGTATAACGCTGACCTCATGGGGATTGACTTCTCCACAATCGATGCTATTGTGCTGAGCCATGCCCACGGAGACCACACCGGCGGTCTGCGGGATGTGCTGAGGCGAGTGAGAAAGCAGGTGCAGGTCATTGCCCATCCTGACATCTGGATACCCAAATACGTCGTTTACGGCGAGACGAGCCGCTACGCAGGAATCCCCTACGTCAGGGAAGACCTTGAAAGCCTTGGGGCATCATTCACTCTCACCGCAAAGCCACTCAAGATTGGCGACGACATAATGACCACCGGCGAGATCGGGATGACCACAGGGTACGAGACGATTGACGACAGGCTCTGCGTGAAGAAGGGCGACAAGATGATACCCGACCCGCTGGCGGACGACCTGGCTATGGTGGTGAAGACAACCGAGGGTTTGGTTCTGATTACCGGATGCGCACACCGCGGCATTATCAATACCGTCAGACATGCGCGGAAACTCACGGAGACAGAATACATACACACCATTATCGGTGGTACACATCTTATGGTGGCTTCTCCTGAGCGCATCGAGAAGACCGCAAACGAACTCAAGGAGCTGGGTTTGCAGAGGCTGGGTGTATCCCATTGTACCGGCTTCAATGCTTCCGCAGCGCTGGCAAAGGAGTTCAGCGACATCTTTTTCCTGAATAACGCAGGCAGTCAATTGACATTTGAATGACAAGGAATTCGTCAGGAGGTGATATCATGCCTAGGGGAGATGGAACGGGACCGCCGTCGGGAGGCGGTCGAGGAACAGGAAGGGGTATTGGCAGAGGAGGCAGAGGAGCTGGTAGAATGGGGGGAACCAGACCCGGGGCTGGTCCCGCGGG
>CAZBET010000001.1:0-18986 GCA_964490995.1 uncultured Dehalococcoidia bacterium | reverse complement strand
GCGCGCCGCACGTCGACCTTGAAGTAGTGCACGTTATCGTCGTTGAGGTCGTCGGGAGTCCCCTTCGTGAGGGACTGCGTAACCTGCCACGGTTGGTACCAGGCGGATAGGTGTGCCGCGACATGGGCGGGGAGATTGAAGGCAACCAAGATCACGACAACCAGGAGGATTGCGACGGACTTCCTTAACGGGGCCATGCCACTCTCCTTTTTCTGGGAGGGTCTTGTGCCTCGGGTGCCCTGCCTGGGCCACGCGCTACGCGTCAGGCACGCTTCGCAGGGGCGCGCGAGGCACATCTTCTCAGCGGCTATTATACCCAGTCTGTCAAGCCCGAACAAGCGCGTCACGCTTCGCACAGACTGGCGATCGGATCAGTTCAACGAAGCCGATGTGTCCTCGGCGCGCAGGCGGCAATCCAGACCCGCATTGACGCATGCGCTGTGGATAATGACCATAGCGCAGGTGCTATGCCACCCGCTGGCTATGGCAGGGGACAGAGCCCCTGCCCTATGAGCTAGACTCCGCGACCCTCATCCTGGTCCCCTGCAAAGGCGTGCGGTCGCCGTTGAAGCCGCTGCACTTCGTCAGGAAGCTGACTCGGTGTACCTGTAGACCTCGATAGCGAAGCGGGGGCACATCCAGCCGCAGACGCCGCAGGCATTGCACTTCTCCGGATGGCCGAAGACAGGGAGAAGGTATCCCTTGGGTGTGAACTTGTCGGTGGACATCACAATGCCCCCACGGGAGCAGAATTTGGCGCAATAGCCGCATCCCTTGCAGACCGCTTCGTTGATTACTATCTCGCCTTTGGCCATGTTTCCTCCCCAGAAGGCTACTGGGACAGGCCCCACTTCTTGCGGTACTTGACCTTCACCTCAGGGTTGAGCAAGCCAACAGGCCATTTGCCCCTGACTACCCTTATGATCTCCTCGGCCGGACGGCGCTGCATCTCGGCGAGCGCCGGCGGCGACAGGCCGGCGGAGTGGGCCGTCACGATGAAGTTGCTCAGCTTCAGCAGAGGGCTGTCTGCGGGGATGGGCTCCGGCTCGGTGACGTCGAAGGCTGCCGCCGCGATGTACCCCTTGGTCAGAGCGGTATACAGCGCCTTGTGGTCAACTACGCCGCCGCGCGCTGTGTTGATAAGATAGGCGGTGGGCTTCATCTTCTTCAACTGCTTGAGTCCCAGAATATGTTTCGTCTCAGGGGTCAGCGGGGTGTGGATGGACACGATGTCCGACTCGCTCAGCAACTGGTCCATGTCTACCTGTTCCACCTCGAACTTGCGGATTATGTCTGCGGACAGGTAGGGGTCGCAGACAATGATTCGCAGACCGAACCCCCTCGCCTTGGGCACCAGGGCTCGCGGAATCCTGCCGAAGGCGATGAGACCCAGCGTTTGGCCCCTGAGCCTCGAAAGATGGGGCCATACCGTCCCTATGATCTCGGGAGAGGCGACCGACGTCCAGCCCCCCCCCTTCACAACATCGTTCAACTGCACAATCCGCCTCGTGCACGCCAGTATGAGCCCCATGGTATGGTCCGAAACGTCTTCTATGTTGGCATCGGGCACGTTGGCAGCCATGATGCCGAATTCGGTGGCCGCATCCACATCCAG
This sequence comes from uncultured Dehalococcoidia bacterium, assembly GCA_964490995.1. GTDB lineage: Bacteria > Chloroflexota > Dehalococcoidia > SZUA-161 > SZUA-161 > CAZBET01. Next base: position 17,371 of record CAZBET010000001.1, on the reverse strand, counting down.
GTTCTCATAGCCTATGCCTACGCTGGTGATTAGCTTGCAGTTCTTGAGATTGCTCAGCACTTTTCTGGTGACGGCCTGTAAGGAGACCTGCGCAATTACGGCATCGGCATCCCGCGCGGCTGCGATGATTTCGGCTTCCTTGGGCCTCAGAGAGCACGCGTTAACGGCAAGCTCGACATCCACCCCGGCATCCTTGAACATCTTCCCGTAGTCCTGGAGCAAGGAAATCCCCAAGATGTCAACCGCCTTGAAGGACATGGCTCCTCCCTTCTCTCCAATGACTCAGTCTCTAGCTGCGCCGCGAGGCGCGGAGAATCACACGTTCACGACAGGCGCGGCATGCCGTATCCGGCATCTGCGGGATCGACCATGAGATCAAGCAATACAGGCTTCCCAGACCTCATAGCTCTCCTGATGGCTGGCCCGATCTTCTCTGGAACCTCGATTCGTTGCGCGATGACGCCGAAGGCCTGCGCCAGCTTGGGGAAATCGACGTTGCCCAGGTCGCAGCCCAGGTCAACATCTTCCGGCGATTTCCTGTCAGGGTACGAAGACAGGCCCCATTTGACGGCGGCGTAGCCACGGTTGTTCAGCACCACCATGATGACCGGTATCTCGTACTTGGCAGCCGACCACAGGGCCTGGATGCCGAAGAGGGCGGAGCCGTCCCCGACCAGCGCCAGCACCGGTCTATGAGAATCGGCCAGGCCCACCCCGAGGGAGGCAGGGAGGCCCCATCCCAGACAGGTGATGGAGCAGAAATAGCTCCCCGGTTTGGTGAACTCCATGATGCTCGCGACGTAGCTTGTAAGCATCACGGCCTCGTCTACCACGACGCTGCCCCCCGGCAGGGCGTTGGCGATCTCCCTGACGGCGCGTGACGGCCTCATGGGCACGTCATTCCATTCCTTCTTGAAGTCGGCCTCACAGGCGGCCCTGGCCCGCTCACGGGAGGTCTTCAGCTTCCTGAATCTGCCCTGAGTCTTCCGGCGCTGCGCGGCTGACATGAGCTGATTGACCTCCGCAGCCAGCTCGGCAAGCGCGGTTCTGGGACTGCCTACCAGGGCTATTTCGGCCGGGCACTCCCTGGCCAAGGCCCTGGGGTCGTGGTCTATGTGAATCAGTTTGGTGGCGGGTGGTACTATCGGGCCCTCGATATGGAACAACTGCTTGAATAGCTTGCTCCCCACAGCAACGAGCACGTCGGCTGGGCTGTCCAGCCCGGGCAGACCGAATCCGATGGGTGGCACTCTACCGTAATAGAGCGGGTGGTTTGTGGGGAAGATGAAGCTGGGGACCAGGCCGGTGGTGAATACGGGAGCGCCCAGGGTTTCCGCCAAATTGATGAGCTCCGGAATGGCATTAGCGCTGGCCACCTGGCACCCCGCCATTATGGCGGGGCGTTCCGCGCGAACCAGGAGTTGCGCCGCCTCCTCCAGGTATTCACGGTCCGGCCTGATGGCTGTGGGCACCGGGCGACGTGGGCCGGGGAGGCGCTCGATAGCCAGGGTCTGAGACTGGAGATCACGCGGAATCACGAGGAACACCGGCCCTGTCGGCGGAGTGGTCGCCTCTTTGAACGCTCTGTTCAGCGCCGTCGCTATGTCCTCAGCGCGGCCTACCCACCAGCGGTCTTTGGTGTGCTGGCTCACCATCGGCAGGAGGTCGGAGTCCAGAAGAGAATCGCACCACCGCAGACGCGAATCCTGCTGGCCTGCAATGACCACAAGGGGCGTGCCTGCGTCATAGGCGTTGCTCAAGTTGCCTATGATATTGGCGGTGCCCGGGGTGGTGTGCACCAGCACGACCCCCACTTTCCCCGAGGCCCGAGCATAGCCGTCCGCCATGCCGATGGAGACAGACTCGTGGATTGCGCTGATGTACCTTATCCCCGGAGTCTGGGCCAGGGCATCCAGCAAGGGCACCTCGCTGTTGCCGGGGACACCGAAGACGTACTCCACCCCTTCGTTCTTGAGAATGCCGGCAACAACCTCGGCTCCTGTCATGCGACTTCCCTGTCCCGCCTGCTATTTGGCGCTCTCGCCCAGCTTCAGGCCCCGCTCAAAGGCGTTCAGATTCCGCTCGTAGACCTTCGCGGCATTCCCGTATTTCCTGTCGAGTTCGGCCTTGACAAGTGCCGGGGAGACTGCTCCTGTGATCGCGATATAGGCACCCAGCATTATGAAGTTGTTGACCTGGCTTGAGCCCATACTTACGGCGATCTCGAGACCGGGCAGTTCATAAAGCGTGTAGTCCTTTCGGGACCTCTCATCATACAGGCTTGCCTTCTCTGCAATCACAGTCCCTCCAGGGCGTACCCTCGGCTCAAACGTCGTGAACTGCGAGCTGTCGAGGAGCATGACCGCCTGTGCCTGCTCCACAAGCGGAGAAGTGATCTGTTTGTTGGAGAAGATTACCGTGCACTGGCAGAGCCCGCCGCGCTTGGCGAAACCGTACGTGGGGGTATAGGACACGTACTTGAACTCCTGGAAGGCTGCCTCCAGCAAGACCTGCCCCGCCGACAGGACACCCATACCGCCGAGTCCGGCTATGATCAGCTCCCCTCTCGAAGCTCTGGGTAGTTTCCTGCTCTTTCCCGCCATGGCTTCTTCCCCTTTCGACTGATGGCTCATGGCTCACAGCTCATGGCTCAAAGCCGTATGCTATTGGATGCGTGTTACGTTCTTGAACTCGCCCACGGGGAACTCCGGGATCACCTTCTCTCCGATCCAGGCCAGGGCTTGAACTGGCGTCATATGCCAGTTGACGGGGCACGCAGCGATTACTTCGACGAAGCTGAACCCTACGGCCTCAATCTGCCTCTGGAAGGCGGTCTTGATGTACCCTTTTGTCCGACGGTAATCGGCTGGCGTGTGCAGCGACCCCCGGGCGCTGTAGGCAGTCCCTTTGAAAGTAGCTACCATCTCGGCGGTATGCACCGGATATCCCTCTACCCTGGGGCTTCTTCCCTTTGGGGTAGTGCTGGTCACCTGCCCGGTGAGGGTTGTGGGGGCTAGCTGTCCCCCGGTTGTGCCGTAGTTGGTGTTGTTCACCATGATCACGGTGATCTTCTCGGCGCGTGTCAGGGCGCCGATCAGGGGGCCGGCCCCGATGGCGATGCAGTCTCCATCGCCCTGCACGGTGAATACGACAGTCTCCGGGTGAATGCGCTTGAGTGCAGTGGCTACGTCGGGGCCGCGGCCATGGGCAGGGCCCACTCTGTCGAGAGTAAGGCTTGCTATCAGAATGCCGGTGCAGCCAACGCAGCCCACCATGATGGCTCTATCACCGACGCCCAATTCCTCCAGAGACTCGGCGACAAGGCGGCCTACAAGTGGTATCTGGCAGCCGGGGCAGAAAAGGTCCCAGAGGATATCCATCCAGGCTTCGCCCCGCAACAGCAACGGCTTCTCAACGACGACTTCTTTCGCCATACTCTGTGTGCCCTTGTTCACAGCAGTCTCCCTATCTCCCGCACCAACCTGCCGGGCAGGATCATACCCTCCTCGGAAGGCATATGGCGGAACGTCACATCTGCCAGGCTGACCTCGGACTTGCCTTCAACAGCCATCCTCACATCATCGACCATCTGCCCGAGGCTGTCTTCCACTGCCAGGAACTTGGCCCCCTTGGCCGCTTTGTCACGGATCGGCTGGGATGGGAATGGCCAGAGTGTTATGGGGCGCAGCAGCCCTGCCTTGAGCCCCTGACTTCGCGCCATGTCCACGGCCTCCGCTGAGACGCGAGCGCAGTACCCGTAGGCCACAAGGACCACTTTCGAATCGCGGGTCCGGTACTCCTCGTACCTTGTCTCGGACTGCATCGCCTGGTATTTCTCTCGGAACGCGTTCAGGTAGTTCAGATAGGTCCCGTCGTACAGGGGGTGATAGCTGGGGCCAATCTCGCGATACTTCCCGTCTTTGTGCCGTCCTTCACCAGTGACTGCCCAGCCCTTCTCCGGCAGCGGGCCGAAGTCTATCTGCCTAATCTCCAGGGGCTCTATCACGTGCCCCAGTATGCCCTCGGTCAGCACCACCACAGGGTGGCGGTACTTGTCAGCCAGGTGGAAAGCAAGTTGCATCAGGTCATGAGTCTCCTGGACAGAGGCTGGAGCCAGAACGATGTTCTTGTAGCCGCCGATTCCCCCTTTGGTGACGTTATTGTAGTCCATCTGGGCGTGTTCGACCCTCTGGACACCCGGGCCAATTCTCTGCACGACGACCACCACACCCGGGAGGTTGGCAGAGGCCATGTCGGACATGCCCTCCTGCATCAGCGCCCATCCAGGGCTGGCGGTGGAGGTCATGGCGCGCACCCCGGCTGTAGCAGCGCCATAGAGCATGTTTATCGAGCCGGTCTCGCACTGTGACTGGACGAAGACGCCACCCCTTTCCGGCAGCTCCCTGGCAAGAAGCTCCATGATCTCGTTCTGTGGCGTTATCGGGTAGCCGAAGAAGCATTGACACCCGGCGCTTAACGCCCCCCAACCGACAGCCTCGTTGCCCTCGGCGAGAATCCTCTTCGCCATCAGTAGACCCCTGCATCTCTCAGTTTGGCCAGGTCATCCCAGGTATAGCCCAGCACCCTCATCAGCACCTCTTCGGTGTGTTGGCCAAGCTCAGGGGCTAGACTCTCGACTTTTCCTGGAGTCTTACTCAGCTTCACCGGGACGCCCGGCACTTTGACCTTGCCATGGATGGGGTCGTCTATCTCGACGACGTATTCGTTCGCCAGTACCTGCGGGTCATTCTCGACATCGGCGTAGTCGTTGACCGGTGCCGCGGGGATTCCAGCCGCATCGAGCAGCTTCAGCCATTCACTTCGGGGCTTGCTGCGGGTAATCTTGAACAGCCTTGGCTTGAGTTCATCGAAGTTCTGCCCTCTGACTGTCTGGGTTGCGAACTTGGGGTTCTTCTCCAGCTTCTCGATGCCGAACACCTTGCAGAATTGAGGCCAGAACCTGTCTGCCTGAAGTGCAGCCAGAACGAACCATTTGTTGTCGCAGTCCTGGTACACATAGTAGAGCGGGTTTCTGATAGCCTTCATTACCGAAGTTGGAGGAAGGATGCCCATCATGAAGTACATCTGAAACTGAAGACGGCCCATCTCGATCTGTCCGGCCAGCAGCGATGCATCAACTCTCTGTCCTATGCCAAATCGCTCACGGGCGAGGAGCGCCAGCAGTACCCCGTAGGCTGTCAGCACTCCACCAACCTCGTCGGCAAAACCGGCTCCAACGAAGGTTGGCACGTCGTCTTCAGACTGGGTGATGCTCAACAGACCGCCCCTTGCCTGCGCAGAGAAGTCGGCGCCCATTCTGTCGGCATCCGGGCCCTTTGGCCCGTAGCTGGAGCTGAGGGCATAGATGAGCTTGGGGTTGTGTTTTCGCAAGGTGTTATAGTCCACCTTCAGTCTCCTGGTCACACTTTCGCGGAAGTTGGTTACCAACACGTCAGATTTCGCCACCAGCTCATAGAGGACCTCTTTGCCCTTCTTCGTTGCCAGGTTGAGCACGATGCCTTTCTTGCCTCGATTCTGGTTCTGATAGTAGAAGTTCAGAGGCAAATCTACGCCATACATCTTCAGCATACCCCGGCCGGGCTCGCCCTCCGGCGGCTCTATCTTTATCACCTCCGCCCCCATGTCCGCCAGCAGCGCGGTAGCCACCGGCCCCGCCTGCCAGGCCGTCCAGTCCAGTACTCGTATTCCCTGGAGCGGCTTCTTAGGCATCTTGACCTCCTTCTGCTATCGGTATGATTTCTTGTAGGCGTCCACCATCTCCATGAAGGTGTCTATACGGTTCATGGTCTCCGTCTCCGAGTAGGCGTCAACGTCGACGATGTCGCTTTCCATGAACATCGCGGGCATCTTGGGGTACTTGTCCCGGATTACGTTCCTCACCAGGAGCTGGCCCATGGTCGAGGCCCTGCACGAACGCGTGACATGCATCACCACCCCGTCGATGGTGTAGTCCCTTATCCGTTCGAGGTGGGCCTGAGCCAGGGGGGGGACGCCCCCTGCCTGCTGGCCCCGCAACTGGAACGCGGTGTTGCGTTCGAAGGCGCGAAGGGCAATGAGCTCAACGGGATCGCTGACATTCGGCGGGATTTCGAACGCCTCCGGTACCATGTATGCGGTCTCAGCGGCGAAGACAGCCCCATAGTTCAGGAAATGGTCGAGTATGTACATGCTGTGCCAGGGTGGTATCCCGACGCCCCAGAGCAGGCGGTACCGCTCGTCCTCAATGACCCCTATCTTGTTGTCCACCCTCTCCTTGAGTTCCTGGTAAAGCCCCTTGTAGAACTCCAGAGTGAAGGAGTCCGTAAGCATCATGTGGTGCGGCACGAAGAGGACGAAGTGGTCTTGCGTGGACATCGGAGTGGGGATGGCTCTCCTCAGGTCGTAAGCCTTCCTCCACCAGTCTCGCGTCTCCTCCACCTGCCTCAGTATTGCCGTCAGCCGGTCGTAGTCCATCTTCCTGCCGGTCTGCTCTTCCAGGAATGCGATGAGGCCCCGCAACTCCTCTGCCATGTAGCGCACACTGTGCGGCTTGATTGCGTCGATATCCGCGTCGCTCTGCGGCATAAGGACGTCCATGTTGTAGAGGGGTGCATCCCGGTATCGGCCCAGGGCCTGATACCACTTCCAGCGCGGGTCGCACCCCATGCTGCATCCCAGCAGCATGTCTGGCTCGGGCATGCCGCCATCCGGCGCATCGGGCGGCATGGCGCCCAGCTCGCTCCGGAGGGCTTCGAAACCGATGCCCACCTGGGCATAGCCGCAAAGAAGGTCGGAGTACCCCTCAGCTCGCGCCTTGTCCATATACACCTCGGCCTGTCTCTTGACTGCGCACAGACCCGCGTAGTTCTCGCAGTATACCTGGACTACGTCCATGGCCGCCAGGATCTCTTCGTAGTTGCACACTACCATGCAGTAGGCAACCTTGCGCTTCTCCTCCTTGGCCTGTTGCGCCTGCTGGTACATGCGCTTGACCACTCTGCGGATATTGCCCGCGGACTGCGTCGATTTGGCTGAGCTTGTCTTCACCTTTGGCACTTCTGTCATGACTGCCACTCCTTCTTCCGCGCTTCGATCATCTCGAGAAAGGCCTCGACCCTTGTCTTCCACTGTGCTGTCGGGGCCGTAACATAGTCGTGTTCAATGTGCAGGACGGGCAGCCCAAGTCCCATCAGGTAGTTCTGTATTTCCGGCGCATCCAGTTGATAGGTATCGCAGAAACGAATGGTGTAGAGCAAGACTCCCTGCACGTTCCAGTCACGAGCGTAGTCCTGAAGGTAGGCAAAGCGCTGGGCCGCCTTGCCTTCGCGGTAAGTGCAGGGACAACTGATTCCACCGAGATAGCGTTCGGCCAATCCGGCCGGGACTCCCCGGCTTATTTCGACGTCCTTCCAGAAGGAACGGCTGCCGGTACATATGTCATCCATGACTATGACTGACCCCGAGTCCTCCGCCAGGCGCACAAGAGAGACATCGTCTATCTCGCTGCCGACAAGGAGCAACCGCGGCTTCCTCTCGCGTCCCGCAGACCTGCCGCGCACCTCCCGGATGACACCCTCGAGCAGGTCATTGAGCTCCTGGACAGGAGTCGTCATCTCAGCGACAAGTACCTGGATGACCTCGGTCCCTGAAATCGGTGGCGGGTCTGATTTCCTCAGTTCGTAGAGTTCTCTCAGCAGGGCGCGGCTCCGGTTGTGCAGGCCGATAGCCTTACGCAGGCCTTCCTCAGAGATTGACCGCCCCGCGAAACGCTCCAGGCTCCTTTGGAGGAACTCCAGTTCTTTCTGGAAGAACTCGAAAGAAGACCTGTGGGTCATGTGAGGGACTGTGAGGGAGTGGCTGTAGCGGGGATTGATGTGGTACTTCCAGATGTCGTATAGCCGGTGCGTGGCATCGCAGGTGTGCGGGATGACGACACCTGACAGGAAGTCGTAGTTGCCGGTCAGGGCCAGGTCGAAACAACTGCGCACATAGGGACACGTGATCCTCTCCAGGTACTGGTCTACCTGCTCCAGCGGTCTCCCCACAACGCCCTGTATCCGGTAGGGCACCAGTCCCAGCGCCGTGAACAGCTCCACAGGCGTGTAGCAGCAGAAGTAGCCTATGACCTTCTTCCCCTGACCAGCGAGCTCTCTTGCCCGCGCGTCGCGATGTTCATACACCTCTGTTGTTCTATCGAGCGCACCCAGAGCTACCTTCGCCACGTGTTACCCTCCCTTGTGCTTCACCAGCTTTCGCACTCTTGTTACCATCTTAGTGCCTATCCTTCCCCTGTAGGCGGTGCCTCCGCCGCTACGGCCAGAACAGCTTCCGGGCTTCCTTACTTAGCTCGGCACGGAAGTCGGGGTGTGCGATAGCGATAAGCTCCTCGGCCCTTTCGCGGTGGCTCTTGCCGGCCAAGCTCGCTATGCCGTACTCCGTCACCACATAGTCAGCGAATTGGCGCGGTATTGTCACGAGGGAGCCCTCGGGCATCTGGGGAACGATGGTGGAACTTCCGCCGAAGGCCAGGGTGCGCAACACGCTGATTGCGCGTCCTCCCTTAGCCATGAAAGCTCCGAGATGGAAATCGAGCTGTCCCCCCGGCCCATTGATCATGCGGGCCCCGAACTGCGTCTCGCACGTGATCTGCCCCGTCAGGTCGACTTGAAGGACGCTGTTGATGGACACCATATTCTCGTTCTGTGCAACGACCGTGGGGTTATGGACATATTCGCAGTCATACATCTCCACGAGCGGGTTGTCGCTCATCCACTTGTAGCCTTCCCATCCGGCTCCATCCAGCGCCGTGAAGATGGCCTTCCCCGGATGCAGGGTCTTTCTCTTCCCGTTGAACACGCCTGCCATGATCAGCTCATGTTGCCCCCAGGCCGACATCTCGGAGTGAATCCCCAGGTCTTCGAATCTGTCGAAGAGTCCTACCCTGGGCAACCATGTGCTGGGCCTACCGGCGCCGATCTCGATAGTGTCACCGTTCTTGATTAGTTCACCTACGTAGCCCGCTATCGTCCTGGCCTCGGGATAGGGTTCTTCCAGCCCTATAAGCCCGGTGAAGAAATCCGGCGACATCAGATTCATCATCGGCGCTATCAGTTGAGCTGCGCGCCCTATGTATTCGGGTTCATGTTTGTTGCCCATCGTGAGGGCGTCCACCCACGCTTGCCGCATCTTCTCATCGGTAACTGTCTCCAGCACAAGCGCTCCAAGCTGGTCGTCGGTGAAGCGGGCCGTAGGCGCCTCGACGAAGTAGTCAACCTCCGACACATGAATGAAGTTGTCGCCTCGGTAAGGATAGACCATATTCTCGTCCACCTCGGCAATAACCACCCTGGCGCGCCTGGCGTAGCTCTTCTTGTTCCACATGTGGGGGCCAAAGCTGCAGAAGCCGTGCCTATCGGGAGGCGAAGCATTGGTCATGAAGACGTCGACATCCCTCCGTCCGTGCATTCTCCCCTCATCACACAGCTTCGCCCTCAAAGACATCAGGCACGGTACGAAGGAGCATACCTTGGCATCGTGAGAGGGTCGCCCCACTGGTCCCAGGAAGTTGATGGCGCCAACGAAGAAGTTCTCTTCACAGCCTGGTTGCAGCCAGCAAGGGTCCAGCCAGGGCGCGTTGATCTCGAGGTACACGTTCTTCAGTTCGTCCTTGCGCTTTCCCAGAGCCAATGGCACCGCTGTGGGATGAGCGAAAGGCAAGACCACTCTGTCACCTGACTTGACAACACTTGCTGCTTCTTCAGCGGAGACAGTCTTTCTTTTGTATTGTTCCTTCCAGTCCTTGCGGTACTCCCTCTGCTCTGCGATGTGTTCGGACCTCATCCTTGGCCCCTTAACAATACTCGCCTTTGCATCGTCAACCGGTGGAGCGCCCCGGGGTTGGTGCCCTAACTTTTGCACATTGGCCAAGGGTTGTCAAGGAATGCCGACCAGCGTGGCGCTCTCGTGGACACACATGCCTCTGCCCAGTATAATGTTCCACAATGGAATCAGGGATGCCGGCTTGCCTGTTGTCCTTCCGGAGTTTAGCCGGCAGTGGAAAGGAACGCCGATGACCCAAGTCGCAGTGGCCCCCAAACCTCGCGGCAGAAGATGGTGGGTTCTGGTTGTGATGTGCCTTGCGGTATTCATGATGAACCTGGACATCACCATCGTGAACATAGCGCTTCCCGCCATAATGTTGCAGAGCCCTCAAAACGTCCAGAAGCTGATGCTTCCCACACCGTGCCTCGTTCCAAAGAGTTCCTCTATCTCTTTCTGCTCTTCCCGGGCGATCGACGGCTGCCCGTCGCAATAGCCTATGACCTGAGTGAAATCTGATGCCAGGCCACACTCATCACTGCTGACCACCGCCCTGCCGCAAACATACAATAGCTTTCTGCCTTTGTGCTCTGTCTCAAACCACTGATACTCACTGAGAAGGTCGCCATACCACTCTTCCCACTTCCGCTTGAGCTCTTCGATCATGACTACCTCGATTCAATTCCAGATTGGCAGGCCTCAGTCCGACTCAGCCCCAACGCCGCTCCAGCACCACCTGACTCGAAGTCTACCACATTGCGAATCAACCTGCTGCAGCCTCCAAGAGGATCCGCGGCAGATTGGCGGCTACTCTCCTCTTGAAGCCCACGTAAGGGTGTTCGCTGGCAACCACGCCGACCGCGATGCGTTCGAGAGTAGGGCTCCGCGAGCCGAGGATCATGAAGAGCTCCAGCACCGCGCGGCTATACGAATACCGGGCGAGCGTGCAGGCCTTGAGCAGGTCGCAGCCATATGTCCTCCTCCACAGGACATCGAATGAGGCCGGGTCGCCGGTCACGATAGCCTGTGCTGCAAGCTCCGCCGACCACAGCGCGTAACGTACGCCCTCCCCGAGCAGCGCGTCCACATGTCCGGCGGCATCGCCGATCAGTATCCAGTCCTTGCCCGCGCACGGCATATCATAGAAGCGCCCGTTCGTGACGGCGGGCACCGCCGCCGCGAAGGATGACAGCTTCTCCACATGCGGACAGTAATCCGCAACGAAGCCGTCGAGATAGCTCTTGAGGTTTGCGGTGCGTTTCGCGTCCATGCCCACGCCAATGCTCGCGCAGGTTTCGCGCGGGAATATCCAGGCGTAGCCGCCGAGCCCTTTCAGGAAAGCCATGACGCTGTAGTCTCTCTCCACGCCTCTGGCGAAATAGCCGACGCAGACACCGACGTGCTCCTTCGGTATCGGGCCGACCAGCGTACGGCGCACCACGCTGTTTACGCCGTCGGCTCCCACGACCACCCGTGCATGGGATTCTCTGCTTCGCGTGCTGACGACCCAGTAGTCCGCTTTCCTTTCCACTGCCACAACCCTTTCCTCCACCAGCCTTGCGCCATTCTCGACGGCCTTAGCCAGCAAGTATGCATCGAGGTGCTCCCTCGACACGTTCATAATCCGTAGGCCGGAAGCCATGAACTCTCTCCCTGCGGGAGAAACGAACAGCATCCTGTCCACGAATCTGTACGAGGTAGGGAGCTCCTTGAGCAGCGGAAACCTCTCCAGTGCGAAGGAAGTTATCCCGCCGCCGCACGGTTTCTCTCGCGGATGGGAATCGTCATAGACCGTGGCCGCGATGCCGTTCTGGCCAAGGCGGTATGCAAGGTATGACCCGGCCGGTCCGCCACCCACGATCGCGATGTCGTCGCCTTTCGAAGCCCCCTCAGCCATTCTTTGCCCCGGCGTCACGTGCGCGGCGCAACAGTGAACCTGCCCACCCCGGGACTTGGCAGCAGCTCCCATTTGCCGCGCACGCCGCACGACAGCGCACCCACCTCGATGTGCAACATGGCGATGCCGCAGTCCAGACGCTTCGACACGAACAAATCCAGCCTGGCGTTGTCCACCGAGACGGTTATGCTGCTTGGCTCAAGATGAAAGCGCCAGGGCTGTCTGTTGATGGCAGAGGGAGCCAGCCTTGCCGCCTCCAGGCCCGCTTTCATCCATTGCGGCCAATCGGCCGGGCCGAGTCCGGAGACCAGTTGGGACAGAGGCTTGCGCTGGTGATTCCGGCCGAAACCCGTCATGCTCCTCTCTTCCAGTGACAACTGCTCTGGGGCACGGCCGACGGGTGTGACCGCCAGAACCTTCTCGTTGCCGGCGATGCCCACAACGGACGCCGCGACCCCCGGGCGGAAGAATCCGCCCACCCAGCAGGTCGCCAGCCCCATGGCTGTGGCCTCCAGAATGATGCCCTCTCCCGTGTACCCCAGTTTCTCCTGCACATGCGGGTCATCCATGTTGCCGACGAAGGCGATGAGCGCAGTGGCACCCTTCACCTTCCCGTAGCTGCCGGCTATGCCCCTGAGGATGTCATCGGCGGACCCGGTCGTGAGTTCTGAGCGAACCTCTGCAAAAGGCCTGAACGCCTGGCAGACCGTCCGCAGCCCGGCCAGCGTGCGCCGCTCCAGTTCCGTGGAGTCGAACGTCCGCCGAGACCTTCTGCGGGGGATGACTTCATACCATCGGGAGGCAGGGATGTCCATGCGCGCTCTCCTCCATCACGGAATATAGGCCGGAGCAGAGCGCGTCTGCTCTGTTGGGGCGTAGCAGCAGCGCGCGCGCGCCTAGCTCATGCCTTCCAGGAAGGCCTTCACATTGCGCCCAAGGACGGCATGGTTGTAGCCGCCCTCGAGCACACCGTAGCGTTTCCCCTGGCACGCCCTTTCGGAGAACTCCCTGACCAGCTTGCCGATGGCCTGGTAGTCCTCGGTCCTCAGTTGTCCGCCCCAGTCCTCTTCGTGCCGGTCGAAGCCGGCAGACACGGCGATCACGTCTGCCTGCTGCTTTGCCAGGAAGCGGGAAATGCCGTCGACGAACTCCCTCCTGTCCCGGCTCTCAGGGTGGAAGTAGTTGACTTGCGCCGTATGGCCGAAGATATTGTCGGTGCCATCGCCGAAGTGCAGGTCGAAGTCCAGAATCACCGCCCGCTCAATCAACCCCTTCTGTTTGAGCTTGGCGATGGAAATGGCGACATTGTTGAAGAAACAGAAGCCCCAGCAGTGGTCGGGGCTGGCGTGGTGGCCTGGCGGCCTTATCAGCCCAAAGGCAGGCTCGCCAGCCACACCAAGCTCGGCCGCCGTGATGGCGCCGCCCGCTGCCAGCAGCGCGACCTCGTACGTCTCGCGGTCTCTTTGAATGCTCGCGATGTGAAAGTCGGAGTGCACCAGCTTAACGTCTGCAACGGAGGCAGGCTCCGGCGTAACGAAGTCGTGGAGCGACTTCACCTCTCTCACAATGCTCTCCATGCGACCTGGCTCTGCGGCCGGGTCACCGGCATAGACCTCTTCGTATCGCTGGTGGTAGACTACCTTCATCGCTCCCTACGTACTCGCCGGCAGCAGTTCCCGAAGCGTCTCCAGATAGATGCGGTAGGTTGCGGAATCGAAAAGGACAAAGACCACTTCGGAGAGAGAATCGTCTTCCTTGGCGAAATCGATCGTAGTCTGGAGTGCCACTCTGGTTGCAGGCTCCAGAGGATATCCGTAGGCACCCGTGCTTATCGCCGGAAAGGCCACAGTCCTCAGACCCCGTTCCGCCGCCAGCTTCAGGCTCTGGCGGTAAGCACTGGCCAGCAGGTCGGCCTCTCCCCGGCCCCCGCCATGCCAGACCGGCCCCACAGTGTGGATGACATGGCGGGCCTTGAGCCTCCCGCCCGTCGTGATAGCCGCCTCCCCGGTCGGAAGACGGCCTCTCTCGGCACGTATGGCCTTGCATTCCTCAAGGATCGCTGGCCCTCCCGCCCTGTGGATAGCGCCATCGACACCCCCGCCGCCCATCAGGCTTGAGTTGGCCGCGTTGACGATGGCGTCTGTCGTTTGCTGAGTGATGTCACCCTGCGCTACGGAAAGCGTCGTCCTGTTGACGGCAGCCTTCATTCCGGTCTCTCGGCTTCCGACGTGTGGGGTTCCTTCTCCAGACGCTCCAGGAGCCGCTTCTCGCGGTCTCTTACCCAGCGTTTGATCTCATCCAGCCTCGGTGGCGCAATGTAGAAGACCTCGATGTCCCGAGGGAACTGTATCTCATGTCCTTCCCGCATCAGCAAGATGCCAACATCGCCTTCCTTGAGCGTGTCGTCTATCTTCTTCGCAATGCTCTGGTTCCTTCGGGTGCCCGCCCCGGAATACGACTCCAGGACCGTGGCAATCACCTTCTGATTCTGGAGACCGACTGCCAGGCACCTGCCCCAGTCCATGAACTCCGTCAGCGAGTCCACATCCTCGATGGGCTGTACCACGGCCCCCCTGTCCAGCCTGGCACGGACTACCTGGTAGCTTGAGCTGTTGAGCTCCTCGATCGCCTTGCATCCCTGTTCCCCGCCCACCGGTATCAGCTCGTGATATACCTGCTTCACGGCCCCGAGCTTCGACTCGAGCCCGGCGATGTGAGCATCCACCTCGTCCCAGTACTTGAGAACCTTCTCCAGGAACTCGGCCTCGGGTTCCGGAGCGGAGAAGATGAGTGGGACGAACAACAGCTTCCTTCGCTTGCCGAAGCTCTCGACCGTAGGTTTCTCTATCTTGCCCAGTTCCTCTGCCATGTTTTTCTGTTTGAACCCCCTGTCAGTCCTGTGCCCTGCCTCTCAGTCACCTGTGCAAGCGCAAGTCACCTTCTCGTTCACGCTCTCGCCGCGTGAAAGCCTGAGCACGTTCAGGCTTGTCCCGAGATGGGGCCGAGCTGCCTGTGGGAAAGGCTTTCCAGCCTTGATGCGGACCTAGGCTATCACGATCGAGCCTGGAAAGGCTCTCCCACAACGGACAGGGCGCGCAACGAGTCTGTCACCCGCCGGCCTCTCGCGGGCGCCATTCCACTCAAGCTCCTCACGGTCGCGGCGGCCAGTCTGCTCTCGGAAGAACCCACGACTGAGCCCGTCACCAGAAATCGATGTTCCAGATGCACTCGGTCTCTTTGATAGAGCTCGCGATTTCGCGCCTGGTCGCCTCGTCTGCGATCGGCTCCACCTGGGAAACGGCCATTCCCTTCTCGTTCTTCTTGTGCTTCCAGCTCACAATGAAACCTGGAACTATGGCATACCCGCAGGTGCCGCCGCCGCAGCAGGCGGACTCCACCTTGGAGACCCCCACCACCGCCAGGACCTCTCTGCCGTCGTGCTTCAGCCTGAGCTCCTTAAGGGGTGTGTAATACCCCGCCAGGCCGTGCACGTCCTCGCCAATCTCCTGGTGAACGAACTCCATAGCCGCTCTACCTCCTTCCCATGCCCCTGGGTTTGCCAGGCTTGCGCCTGTCCTTCGCCAAACCGGCCTGTTTCCTCTTGAGCAGCCCTTTCATACGGAACCAGGAGGGTGTGCGGTATCCCTTCATGCCAGCTTGCCCCTTCGAAGCAGCGTCACGGTTGACCTGCTCAACACCACCCTTCGGCGCTTCGGGCACTCGTCGCCGGGCCGTCAGGGCAACTGCCCCTATTATACCAGCCTGCGAGCCTGTGGCCCACACCACAGGGTGCGGAGGCCACCTTGACGGCCACGCATCGCTGGTGGCATAATCATTCCACGGGGAGCCGTGCGGACGAGCCTGCGGCGGCCTCGGTTGCCTTCGGCTGGAAGCCAAACCGGCGCTGTTGAATATCACATAGGCAGGGGGGAGGTGACTTGACCCATGGTTATCTCCATGATCCTATTCCTGCTCACCATATTCCTGCTGGGATTCGCCTCGGTCATCGTGATATCCACGACCTACGCCGTACTCTATCTGGTCGGGGGTGGCACACTGCCGCTTCTGGCGCTGTGACCGGAAGCTACTCTCGTCAAGCAGTTCACTCAACAAAGGCCGATCAGGGCAACACTGGCGAAAATGAAATGGACCCCAAACCGATGAGCCGATCTGGGGTCCGTTCAGTTCGAGAACTGGCACGCCCGGCGGGATTCGAACTCCCGGCCCTCGGTTCCGAAGAGCGAGGGCATTCAGTGCGCCCCGCGTTTGTCCCTAGAACCTGAGCCTCTTCTTCGCCGCCTTCAAAAGGTCATCTCTGAACTTGGGGTGGGCCACCTCGATGAGAGCCAGGGCACGCTCTCTCTCATTCAGCGGCGCAAGGTTCGCAATTCCCCACTCTGTCACCACGTACTGCGCGTAATGCCTGGGCACGGTAACCCTGGCTCCCTGCATCAGGTAAGGGACGATGCGCGATATCGTCCCGGCCTTCGCCGTGCTGGGCAGAGTGTTGATCGCCCTGCCTCCCTCGGACCAGTAAGCTCCGATCACAAAGTCGAGCTGCCCTCCAGTGCCGGAGCGCATGTCATCGCCGTAGGACTCGGAGGCGATGGTGCCCACCAAGTCAACCTCGACAGCGCCGTTTATGGCCACAAGGTTCTTCTCCCTCGCCAGCATGGGGATCGCGTTGCAGTACGAGGCGCTGTAGAACTCCACCAGGGGGTTGTTCCCCAGGAAGTCATAGAGCTCCTGGTCACCGAAGGCGAAGGCCATAACAATCTTCTTGGGGTGGGTCACTTTGTACTTCCCAGTCACAAGGCCCTTCTCCACAAGCAGGCGGGTGCCCATGGGAGCCATCTCAGTGTGGATGCCCAGGTCCTTGAGGTCGCTGTCCGCGATAAGCTTGGATATCTGTCCCGGAACCGCGCCTATTCCCACCTGCACGCAATCCCTGTCCCTGAGCAGGCTTACCACGTTCTTGGCGATCTTCTTGTCCACGTCAGATGGCTCGGGCAGCGGTGGGCAGAACAGCGGTTCATCGGTCTCCACAAACTTGGTGAAGAGGCCCACTGGGTAGTGCGAATTGCCGTAGGTCCTGGGCATGTACCGGTTGACCTCGCCAATGACATACTCGCAGTCCTCAATAACGTCCGGGGTGTAGAACAGGTCGAGCCCGAGTGACACATACCCGTGCTCGTCCGGAGGGCTGACTTGGGTGATGATTCCACGCCTCCGTGGCTCGAATTCCTGCCGCTTCCTTGCCACCACCCCGACGCTCGAGCTCTGGACGGGAATGTACGTGGAGACGCCCTCCACGTGCTGACCCATGGTGAGCTTGGAGTAGAACCCACACATCAGGTCGAACGCTCCCCTGCACTCGGGCTCAAAGACCTTGTACGGATGAAAAGTCAGCGCCAATATGAACTGGACGTCCTTCAGGTCATCTTTGCGGTCCCCGACCGCGTCCATCATAGCTGTGGAAGGCTCACCCAGACCAAGCGGGGTGAAGAGCCGGTCTCCCGACTTGACTAGCTTCGCGGCCTCCGCATAACTGCATACCTTGGACTTGTACTCCTCTTTCCAGGACACCTTCAACCTCCTTACCGCTAATAGAATGCCAGGGGCCACAGACACTGGCCCTCAAACCGTGCCGGATGC